>JANOFA010000910.1:0-1376 GCA_031413355.1 Gemmatimonadota bacterium
GCGCCAGCGACCCCTTGAGCCCCACGACACCGCCCGTCTTCGATATGGGGTTGGAGGTCGGATAGACAACCTTCTGTTTGGTATTGAATTTCACCTTCTCGAGGTTCTGCGCCGAGGCGCCGGCCAGCAGCGGGGCAAGCAGCTGGTCCACCAGCGGCTCGAGCCCGGTCGTGCCGGCCATCAGCCCGCCGGCGCCGCCAAAGAGATGGCGGAAGAGGGGAATGAGCAGCAGCAGCGTGACGCCGTCCAGCACCGAGGCGACGGTCGTCGCGAGCAGCCCGGCCAGCAGGAGCAGGCGATACGGGCGCAGCCAGCCGATCAGGCGTCGGCCGGTGCGGGTCGCGGCTGGGGCAGACGTTCCGTTCATGCGCTCGCGCGGCTCAGGATCCACGGCGCGGAGTGAGCAGCGCGATCGGGAGGACCATCTCCTCCGGTGTCACGCCGCCATGCAGGAACGCGCCACGATACCGGGCCTGGTATTCCCGCAACTTGGTGGGATAGACAAAGAACCGGTCGCCCACGGCCAGCAGCAGCCGGGTGCCAGGCGACCGCGGTGGCAGGCCCCAGGCGGCGAGGTCGTCGACCGCGATCGCCGCGTCCTTCTCCTGCGCCCGCAAATCCTCACCGAACTTGTAGCGCAGGTTGGCGGTCGCGTCACGCCGGGCGTAGACCGTGGCGGGCGTATGGCAGTGGATCGAGCCGTGATCGGTGGTGAGCAGCACCGGCACGTTGCGCCGTTCGGCCTCGCGCAGCGCACCCCACAGCGCCGAGCGCTCGAACCAGGTCCGGGTCAGGCTGCGGAGCGCGGGGGTATCGCGGGCGACTTCGAACAGGGTGGAGTTCTCGGTGCGCCCATGGGTCAGCTGGTCGATGAAATTGAACACCAGCGCCGTGACACCATCGGCCGCGAGGTGGGAGGGCAGCCGGGTCAGCAGTCCCTCGCCGTCGGCGGCGGTGAACACCTTCTCGTAGCGCACCGGAATCCGGCGGCCGTTGCGGGTCTCGAGCTGGTAGGCGAGCATTTCCGGCTCGTGCGCATTGAGGCTGGTCTCGTCCTGATCCCGCCACCACTGCGGGTGCTGAATGGCCATGCCGCTGGGGAGGAGGCCGCTGAAGATCGCGTTGCGGGCAAACGGGGTCGCGGTCGGTACGATCGAGAAGTAATACGACGTCTCGACATCGAACCGGGTGCTGATGAGCGGTCGGATCGCCTCCCACTGATCCAGCCGGAGGCAGTCCACCACGATGAGCAGCGCCTTGCCGGAGGCACGCAGCGCCGGCTCGACGAACTCCGGCACGATGTCAACGCTCAGCGGCGGCCGGGCAGAGCGCGGACCCGCCAGCCAGCTGGCGTAGTGCCGCTCGATGAACTCGGC
>JANOFA010000911.1:0-2622 GCA_031413355.1 Gemmatimonadota bacterium
GTGAAACCAGGCCGCGTTGATGTCGATGACCTGCGGCCGGTAAAGCGTTCCCCCCAGCATCACCCACTCCACATTCCGAAGATTGCCGATATTCACCAGCGGATCGGCGGTGAAGAGCACGAGGTCCGCTCGGTTGCCGACGACCACGGTGCCGATGTCATGGGCGACGGGGCCGATCGCAGTTGCCGCATCTCTGGTGGCGGCGAGGAGTGCACGCGCGGGACTCAGGCCGATGGAATCAACAAACAGCGCGAGTTCATCGTTGAGCTGAGCCCGCTCCGGCTCCGGTCCGTAGGCGGTGTGATCGGTACCGGCGGTGAGCCGGACTCCGCGGGCCGCGGCCGCCCGGGTGACTTCCATGCCGAAGCGGCTCGCCGCGTGGGCATAGCGGTCCGGCAGACTGGGGATGCGGCGCTTTCGGCAGGTGGCACGCGTCGCGCTGAGCAGCGAGGCCGAGAGTGTGGGTTCGAGGTAGGTGCCGCGGGCGGCCAGGGAATCGAGGGCTGCGATCACGGCGGGATGCTGCGCCGAGAAGGGGGTCGCGGAATCCGCCGTCACGCGCAACAGGCTGCTGCTGGTGCGCAGTTTCCCGCGGGCCGCCTTGCTCACCAGCTCTCCCGCCAATCCGGCTGCGTGCACCACACCATCCTGCCCCGCCTGCGCCTGCTCCAGCACACTGGCCGGCTGGACCCAGCCATGGCCCCAGACCGGCATCCCCGCGGCGTGGGCGGCCGTGACGAGCGCCGCCGTCTGTGCCGAATCCAGATCCTGATAGAGCTTGAGTCCGATCGCGCCGGCCTCACGCGCTTGGCGCACGATGTCGGCGGGGTTGGAGTTCGGCAAGAACGTGAGGGGCCACCAGCCAAGCTGGCGCATGCCCATCGCGGCCGGGGAATGGTTCCGGCGGTTGCCGGACTGATCGATCTCGAGCTCCGGCTGGAAGAAATGCAGCCCCGCCACGAGCTGCATGGCGAAGACGCGCGGGGCCGGCTGGGATGCCGCCGCGGCCAGCAGCAGCTGCTTCGGATTGTTGCCCATGTCCCGGACGGCCGTCACGCCGCGGGCGAGGAGGGCGTGCAGGTCGCCCTTGATAGCGGTGTCGGTCACGCCATCCACCCGGAACAGCAGATGGACGTGGGTGTCGATCAGACCGGGAAGGAGGAAGCGCCCGCGCGCGTCGATTCGTGCGGCACCGGCGGGAATGGGGCAGATCGCCGCCGTGCCAGTGCAGGCAATGCGACCGTTGCGGACGATCACCACTGCATCAGGCTGTGCGGCGCTGCCCGTGCCGTCCCAGAGCGCGGCGCCGGTGATCGCGAGGACGGAATCCGGCGCGGGCTGGGCCGAGCAGATTCCCCCGCGCAGGAGGAGTGCGGTGACGGCGGCCGGCATCAGCAGGATCGAACGATGGTGCATCAGCGCGTTGTTCAAGGTTGGCGGTGGGACCCCGTGCCTCCCACAGAGTAGCATGATGTCCCGCAAACGGCACCGGGTGTGTCAGCTTGACCCCGGCGGGCAGCGGCGGCAACATTGCAGGCGGCCCGTCGTACCACCCTCTTGCCCGCAGGAAGCCCCGATGATCGACCTCGTAATCAATGGCTCGTCCCGTCAGGTGGATGTCGCCCCGGAGATGCCACTGCTGTGGGTGCTCCGGGACGAACTTGCACTGACCGGCACCAAGTACGGCTGCGGCATGGCGCTGTGCGGCGCCTGCACCGTGCACCTCGACGGGGTTGCAGTGCGTTCCTGCTCGACGCCGGTCTCGGCGGCCACCGGCAAGAAGATCACGACGATCGAGGGTCTCTCGGCCGACGGCAGCCACCCGGTGCAGAAGGCGTGGGTGGCGCACCAGGTGCCGCAGTGCGGGTACTGCCAGTCGGGCCAGATCATGCAGGCGGTCTCGCTCCTGGCAAAGACGCCCAAGCCGACCGATGAAGACATCGACAGCGCGATGGCGGGGAATGTCTGCCGCTGCGGGACCTACCTGCGGGTCCGCGCGGCGATCCATACCGCCGCCGGCCAGGAGGCCTGAGCCATGACAACGACAGCGATGCCGGTGACGCGGCGGGACTTCGTGAAGGCCGGGGCGGTTGCCGGCGCCGGACTGACGATCGGCTTCACCATGACCGGATGCGGGCCGCGCGGCGCGGAGGCGGTGGCCGATGCGTCGACCCCACCCGTCTTCCTGCCGAATGCGTTCGTCCGGATCGGGGAGGATGGCCACGTCCTGGTCATGGCCAAGCACCTGGAGATGGGGCAGGGCAGCCACACCGGCCTGGCGACGCTGGTCGCCGAGGAGCTCGATGCCGACTGGAGCAAGGTGCGGGTAGAGGGGGCGCCGGCGGATGTGTCGAAGTACGCCAATCTCGCCTTTGGTGTACAGGGGACCGGCGGCAGCACCGCGATGGCCAACTCCTATGAGCAGATGCGGATGGCAGGTGCGACGGCCCGGGCCATGCTGGTCGCGGCGGCGGCCGCCGACTGGAAAGTCGATGCGGCAGGGCTGACGACGGAGAACAGCGTGGTCACTAATCCCGCGAGCGGAAAGCGGGCGACCTACGGCTCGCTGGCGGCCAAGGCGGCAACTCTCCCGGTGCCGGAAAAGGTGGCGCTCAAGGATCC
>JANOFA010000912.1:0-1017 GCA_031413355.1 Gemmatimonadota bacterium
GGAAGGGCCGGCCTGCCTCCGCGGCATTGCCCAGGAGATTGAATACCTCCGCCGGATCGTCGGTCCCGGTGGCCTCGAGTCCCCAGGCGTCGAGTTGGTCGACGATCGCGGCGCGAATCGTCGGCTGGATCTCCACGACGAGCGCGCGCTGTCCGGCGAGTTCGGGATCGAGGGAAAGGGCGGCGCTTGTCTCCACGCTGCCGGCGGAGAGCGGCACCGTGAACCAGAAGGTGCTGCCTGCGCCGAGTGCGCTCTCGACGCCGATCGTTCCGCCCATCAACTCCACAAGCTGGCGGCAGATCGCAAGTCCCAGCCCGGTCCCGCCGTAGCGCCGTGTGGTGGAGCTGTCGGCCTGCGAGAACGGCTGGAACAGCCGGGCCTGCTGCTCCGGTGTCAGACCGATGCCGGAATCCGTGACTTCCCATCGCACCAGCCGGCCGGCCAACGGGTCGTCCACCATCCGCGTGTGAATGGTGACGGCGCCGTGTTCGGTGAACTTGAGGGCGTTGCCGACCAGGTTGGTCAGCACCTGTCGCACCCGGGCCGGGTCGCCGCCGACCGTGTCGGGCACGGTGCGCTCCACCCGGGCTGCGAGCTCGAGGCCCTTGGCGCTTGCGGTCTCGGCCAGGAGATCAAGGGTGTCTTCCAGCAGCTCACGCAGCGAGAAGTCGACCGTCTCCAGTGCCAGCCGTCCTGCCTCGACCTTGGAGAAATCGAGGATGTCGTTGATGATCGTCAGCAGCGCTTCGCCCGAGGACCGCACCGTCTCCACGTAGCCCCGTTGTTCGGTGGAGAGCGGGGTATCGAGCAGCAGCCCCGTCATGCCGATGACGCCGTTCATCGGGGTGCGGATCTCGTGGCCGTCCGGCCCGCGCGTCATCCGGGCGCTGATCCTCACCCCGACCCGCGAGCTCGCCCTCCAGGTCGAGGAAAGCGTGCGCACCTATGGCAGCGCCAACCCGATCCGCTCCGCGACCATCTACGGCGGCGTCGGGTTCGACCCGCAGGTCCGCGCCC
>JANOFA010000913.1:0-1305 GCA_031413355.1 Gemmatimonadota bacterium
GGGGGCGCCGGGGCCTCGGCGGCGGGGTGAAGATGGAGGACCAGATCCACCTGGCCCAGCACGTCCTGGGCGCTGGCGAGCATCCGCTGATGCAGGGGATAGGCCGGGTCCAGCAGCCCGGGCAGATCGTGAAAGATGTACTGGGTATCGGCGGTCGTCAGCAGGCCGGTGACCGGAAGCCGGGAGGCCTGGGCGCGAGGACTGACGATGGAGAGGTGGGTACCGGTCAGCGCGTTGAGGAGCGACGACTTCCCCACATTCGGGACACCGGCAAGTGCGATATCGCCGCAGCGGGTGGGGAGGGTTGAGGGCACAGCGAAATATCCACTCGCCGGCCCGTGGGCGCGAGGGCGTGCCGCTGATGACCGCTCTGAAGGAGGAAATGCCGACGTATGCGCCCGTCGCGGTACGGATGACCGAGGGCGGAAAACAACGCGCCCGGACCTCCTGAGGAGCTCCGGGCGCAAAGGGGTGGCTGGCGACGGCCTACTCTCCCACGATCTCTCGATCGCAGTACCATCGGCGCTACAGGGCTTAACTTCCGGGTTCGGAATGGGACCGGGTGTGGCCCCTGCGCGCTAGTCGTCAGCCAATATGGTGGGGTACGGCGCGGCGAACCGGGCCGTACCCCGACAACTGGCGAATGGATGGCTCAATGTGGAAAACATGTGAGAGATCAAACTTCACGGGCCAAGGCACAGCACCTCTTCCAACCGCCAGCCAAGCCGGGCGGCGGCCAGCGAAAAGGCCGATGGCGCGGGATGCGCCACCCATTCCCCCGGCTCCAGATGCGCGGCAAGACTGCCGCCCGCACCGCACCAGAACGGATCGCCCGAGGCGAGCACCACCACCCGTTTATCTTTCAGCTTGTCGAGCCGCTCGACGACTTCGTCGAGATTCGCCCCGACCACAATCTTTTCCGCTTTCGTGACGGGCAACTTGCCCAAGAGCGGCTCGGCACCCACCAGCACCTGCGCGCCGTCGAGCAATTGCCGTCCGGCGGCGGTCAGCCCCTCGGTGCCGTCATCCCCGATCCCAATAATCTGAATCTTTTGTGCGTTGGACATACGCAGATTGTAAAGCAGCAAGCCGGGGGCGAAAAGTCGAGGATTGCCGGCTACAATCGCACGTAGCAGGCACACTCCGTGTCCCGCCGCCAAACTGCCCAAATCAAAGACCGAACACAACCTCAATTGCCCGCCTCGGCACACGGAGTGTGCCTGCTACGGCAATCCTTGCAGCATGGAATGCCAAGAACTGCGACCGCTTGGCTCCACCGACATCCGCGTCTCGCCGATCGCGCAC
>JANOFA010000914.1:0-1016 GCA_031413355.1 Gemmatimonadota bacterium
TCTCCCCAGACGGCAAGTGGCTGGCCTACATCTCAAGCGACACTGCGCTGCTGGTGCAGGAGGTGGCCGGCGGGCGTGCCGTGCCCGTCCTTCGCGGAAATGCATTCCGTGGGCCGGTCTGGAGCCCCGACGGTGGGAGTCTGCTGGTCGGCGCGGCGCTGGAAGGCGACCTGACCCGCGACGCGGTCTGGGAAATCCCTCGCCTTGGTGGAGAGCCGAAACGCCTCGGCAGCAACGGTTATTCCTTCGATTACTCTCCCGATGGCAAGAGCATCGCCTGGGTGGTCTTCGACACCCTCGGCATCACCGACCGGAAGACCGGCAGCGAACTTCGCCGCCTCGCCGTGCCGGGCGCGACCGCTTTGCTCCTGGTTCGATGGAGCCCCGATGGCCGGTGGCTGGCCCTGGGCGGGTACACCGCCAAGTCGGGTGCGGGGATCTTCCTGCTGGATTCGGCTGAATCCACACTGCACCAGGTATCGAGTGAGTTGGGTTCAGTCGCCTGGAATGAAGATGGTACGGCGCTGTACATCCTGAGCAATGCCCGGATCGTCAGGCAACAGATTGACCGGCGGAGCGGCACACCCCAGGACAGCGGTGAGACGGTGCAGTCGGGACTGAGCGACGCGGGCAGCTTCAGCCTCTCGAGGGATGGCCGCACCCTGGCCGTCACCCGGGGCCCATCGAGCAGCCGCAACCTGGCGGTGACCGTACCTCCCTCGGGAAACCTCGCCGGTGTCGAGGCATCCACCCTGAGTTCGGGCACCGGAGCGGTCGGCGCGCCGGCGGTGTCTCCCGACGGCCGCTGGGTGGCCTGGACGGATCGGACGGGCCCATCGAGGAGTGTGCTGCTGGCGCCCTTCAGCGGGGGCACGCCCCGGGTCATCGCGCGGTACGAGGGAACGCTGGTTTCGGCGCTACGGTGGGCCCCCGACAGCCGAAGGTTCGGATATTTCGTCGGTGATTCAAGCCCATACACCCTCTACACCGCCACGACCGACGGGGTGGCGCCGGTG
>JANOFA010000915.1:0-6709 GCA_031413355.1 Gemmatimonadota bacterium
ATTCCCCCCGCTCGAGTGCTGCATCTCGGGTCGAACTCCGCAGCGGTGTATACCTACATCATGAATGGGTTCGGCCGGTTCTGGGATGGACAGTACGCGCGGGCCTATCAGTTCTTTCACGACATCACCGGCAAGGACGGCGACGAGGATCGGAAGAAGTACGCCGGCTGGTTTCTCTGGTACGAGGCGCTCGCCGCCGCCCACACTGGCGACTTCCCGCGGGCCACCACCAACATCCGGATGCTGCTCGACCGCGCCGCGGCGGACGCCGAGCAGAGCGGCGGCGCGACCCTCGCCTTCTCGTCGGCCAATCACTACCGCTATGCCCTGGCCTGCATCCAGGAGAGCGCCGGCCACACCGCCGAAGCGATCGCCCTGTTGCAGGAAGCGCTGACGGTCGACGCCGGCCTGTACATGGCCCATGTGCGCCTTGCCGGCATCTACGCTGAGCAGCACCGGACCGGGGCCTCGCTTGAGGAACGCCGCCGGGCGGTCGCCGCGAATCCGGAAGACCCATCGCTGCTGTTCGACCTCGGTGAGGCACTCGCTCGCGCCGGCGAAGCGGTCGAGGCGGAAGCGGTGCTCGGTCAGGCGGTGGAGGCCAATCCCCGCAATGTGCGCGCGCTGTACGTGCTGGGCTTCGTTGCCCGGCAGATGGGACACACCGCCGCCGCCCGCGACGCCTACACCCGCTTTCTTGAGCTGGCGCCGAGCCGGTTCGAGGAACAGAAGGTCGAGGCCCGCAAGCGCATCGAGGCGCTGGGGTCCTGAAGGCCAGTTCCTCACCGGCGGCCAGGAGCTGCTGATGGGGTCATTCCACGTCCGCACCGGAGGCAATCCTGTGAGCCAGCTCCGCTGGTCCTGCCTGGTCCTGTTGGGTGCCGTCGTCGTCGACGGTCCGCTCCACGCTCAGAAGATCAAGCTGCCTTTTCCGGTCGCGGAGCTTGAGACCCGCGCCCGGGCGGATTCCACCGATGCGGCAGCGCAGTACAACGTGGCCCTCGGCTACTGGAGTGAGAAACGGTTTGACGACGCGGAGCGGGCGCTGCACACGGCGGTCGCGATCGACCAGCGCTTCGCGCAGGCCCGCCTGGCGCTGGCCTTTCTGCCCTACGCCCGCCGACCCAGACTTTACACCGAACTCTTTCGCCACGAAGTCCCGGCGGATCAGGTCAAGGTGATCGAACAGGCCAACCGCGAGTATCGTCACGCCTTCCTGATCGATCCGCTGGTGGACCTGCGTATCATCGCCGCGGCGACGCCGTCGTCCGCGAATTTCGTCGATCTCAAGGACTACCTGGGCGAAGCGTACGCGCTGTTCTATCAGGGGTTTGCCGACTGCGAGGAGGGGCGCTACGAGGACTGTCACGGCCGCTTCGCGGCACTCATTGACCGGATTGATGGCGAGCGGTACCCCCAGCGGGTCCCGAACTCCGTGCTGTGGTACAAGGGGATCGCGGCGGCGCACGTCGGCAAGTTCGACATCGCGACCAGTCATTTTCGCAGCCTGATCGGTCGTAACATCGATTACGAGAAGGAGCTCGCGAAGAAGGACGAGCTCGCCTGGGTGCCGCTGCGCACCAACGAGTACAAGTACACTCTGGCGACGATCCTGCAGGCGGCGGGCAAGACCGCGGAGGCTGTGCCGCTGTTCCATGAGGTGCTGCAGGCCGATATCGGCCTCTACATGGCCCACGTCCGCCTGGCCAGTATCTACGAGGCGCAACGTGACTGGCCCAATGCGGTGCAGGAACGTAGCAGGGCGGTGGACGCTAATCCCGATGATCCGAGCTTGCTGACCGATCTCGGTATCACGCTTGGTAAGGCGGGCATGATGCCGCAGGCAGAAACACGCTTCCGTGCGGCCTGGGACGCCAATCCGCGCGATGTGCGGCCGCTGTTCTGGCTGGGCCTCGCACTGATGGAACAGGGAAAGTCGGATGAGGCGAAGCAAACCCTGCAACACTTCCTGGCCGTTGCCCCCAGCCGGCTGGACCGGCAGATCACCATGGCAAAGGACCGCCTCGCCAAGCTGCAGTAGGAGCCACCATGTCCCGCGCATTTCGCTGTTCGCTCGTGCTGGCTGGACTCGCGCTCGCCACGGCCCCGCGCGCCCTGCGCTGCCAGAGCGCGTCGTACGAGCAGCTCCAGACCTTTTCGAGCCTGCTCAACCAGATCCGGGTGAGCTATGTCGACTCGGTGTCGTACGCCGAACTGGTTCGTGCTGCGATCGACGGCGTCCTTGCGTCGCTGGATCCGCACAGCCGGTTCGAGCGCCGGGTGGATGCCGAGCGGGAGATGGCCTACCAGGCGGGTCAGCTGGCGGGCACCGGCATTGTGCTGGATGCGGTCGATGACGCCGTGACCGTGCTGTCGGTCCTGCCCCGCAGCAGCGGGGCGCGGGCCGGCGTCGCCGCTGGCGATCGGCTGCTCGCCATCAACGACACCTCGATCGGCGGTCTCTCGATCGGCGAGGCGTCCAGCCGCATGCTGGGCGAGAAGGGCAAGAAGGTGCGGGTGCTCTTCGAGCGTGGTCCGCGCTTCGACACCGACTCGATCCGGGTCCAGCTCAAGTTCGACAACCTCGAGGCGCGGTCGGTCAGCACGACGGGGATGCTGGATGCGACGACCGGCTATCTCCGGCTCACCGGCTTCTACCTCAGCTCGGCGGAGGAAGTCGAGAAGGCCCTGAAGGATTTGAAGGGGAGGGGTGCCAGGCGGACGGTGTTCGATCTGCGGGGGAATCCCGGCGGTGCCGTGGTTGCGGCGGTCCAGATCGCCTCGCTCTTCCTGCCGGATACCACCCTGGTCTTTCGAACCGAAGGCCGACGCCGCAGCACCAATGAATCCTTTCGGACCCGGAAAGCCGGTGCGTTCCGCGAGCTGCCGCTGCTGGTGCTCATCGACGAAGGCAGCGCCAGTGCCTCCGAGGCCCTCGCCGGTTCGCTCCAGGATCACGATCGCGCGCTTCTGATCGGCCGGCGCAGCTTCGGCAAGGCGCTGATGCAGCAGCCCTTCCCCATTCCGCCGCAGGGCGATCTCGTCTGGCTCACGATCGGGCGGGTGGTCACGCCCAGTGGCCGCGTGATCCAGCGCTCCTATCGCGGCTTGAAGGCGGCGCAGTACTACAGTTTCGCCGGCGTGAGTGGACTGGGGCAGGATACCCTGGCGGTCTTTCGCACCGACGCCGGCAGGGAGGTACGCGGTGGGGGCGGGATCGTGCCGGATATCGTCCTGCCCCAGAGCACGGAGTTGCCCGGCTGGTGGGGTGTGGCCGCGGACAGCGGGTGGATTGAGGCGGTCGCCGACAGTGTCGCCGTGCTGTTGCCCCCGGAGCTGGCGGCACGGGCCCGCTGGATTGATGCGGGGGCCGAGTGGCACACCAGGCTCTTCGAGCCATTCTTCAGCCGGGTCCAGACCCGGTTGCACGTCACTGCGGCCGCCGACACCGCTGTGCAGGCGCTGGTCGGCCGCGTGCTGGCCCGTCGCGCTGCCGAGGTGCGTTGGGGTCCGGACGCGGCCGACGAACTCTACCTGCGTAACAGCCCCGACATCCGGGCGGCACAGGGGTACTGGGACCGGGCACCGGCGCTGCTCTCGCCCCCACGATAGTCCAGTCGTCCGCCGCCGTCGTCGCCCTTCCGCGCGGTCCCTCCAGTCGCGATTATTCCCTTATGGCCTCTCGCACTCGCCCGCTCCCGAAGACCGCCCGAACCCTGGGCAAGCCCGACCTCCTCGACATCTACCGGCTGATCTATCTCTCGCGTCGCATCGACGACCGCGAGATCCAGCTCAAGCGGCAGAACCGGATCTACTTCCAGATCTCCGGTGCCGGGCACGAGGGCGTCCTGGCGGCGGCGGCGAAGGTCTTCCGCCCCAGCTACGACTGGTTCTACACCTACTATCGCGACCGCGCGCTCTGCCTCGGACTCGGCATGACGGCGACCGAAATGCTGTTCTCCGCGGTCGGTGCGGCCGATGACCCGAACTCCGGCGGGCGCCAGATGCCGTCGCACTTCGGGCACAAGGATCTGAACATCGTCAGTGCCTCGAGCCCCACCGGTACCCAGTTTCTCCAGGCGGTGGGCTGCGCCGAGGCGTGGCTGCGCTACTCCCGGGTGCAGGGTATGGCCGATGGTGTGAGCGGTCCGCACGGTGATGAAGTGGTGTTCTGTTCTTCCGGCGACGGGACCACCAGCGAGGGTGAGTTCTGGGAGGCGATGAACTCCGCCTCGAACCTGAAGCTGCCCGTCGTCTTCCTGATCGAGGACAACGGCTATGCCATCAGCGTGCCGGTGGAGGTCAACACCGCGGGTGGGTCGATCTCCAAGCTGGTCGCGTCGTTTCCGGATCTGTACATCGAAGAGGTTGACGGCTGCGACCCCGTGGCCTCCTTCGAGGTGATGAGCCGCGCGGTGGAGTATTGCCGGGCGCGGAAGGGTCCCGCCCTGGTCCACGCCAAGGTCATCCGGCCGTACAGCCATTCGCTGTCAGACGATGAGGTGCTCTACCGGCCCGGCAGCGAGCGGGACGAGGATGCCAAGCGTGATCCGCTGACCCGGTTCCCCGCCTGGCTGCTGGAGCAAGGGATCGCCACCGGCCCCGAGCTCGAGGCGATTCGCCATCAGGCCGACGAGGAAGTCAGCCTCGCCGCCGAGACCGCGCTGGCCTCGCCGCAGCCGGCCACCAGCACGATCTACGATTTTGTCTATTCCCCGGATGTCGACCCGACGTCGGAGCAGTTCGACACCGAGGATGATCCGCGCTTCAGCGGCGATCCCACGACCATGGTCGACCTGCTCAACAGCTGCCTCAAGGACGAGATGGCGCGGGATCCCCGCATCCTCGTCTTCGGTGAGGATGTCGCCGACGCGAGCCGGGAGTCGTCGCTGGAGACGGTGAAGGGCAAGGGCGGCGTCTTCAAGGTGACGTGGGGACTGCAGCGGGCCTTCGGCGGCGACCGGGTATACAACTCGCCCCTCGCCGAGGCCAACATCGTGGGCCGGGCGATCGGCCTGGCGACGCGGGGCCTCAAACCGGTCGTGGAGATCCAGTTCTTCGACTACATCTGGCCGGCGTACATGCAGATCCGCAACGAGCTGGCGCTGATGCGGTGGCGGTCGAACAATGCCTTTGCGTCGCCGGTCGTCATCCGGGTGACGTACGGCGGCTACCTGAAGGGTGGCGCCGTGTATCACTCCCAGACCGGTGCGGCGATCTTCACCGGCATTCCCGGCCTGCGCGTGGTCTGTCCCGCGACGGCGCTCGATGCCAACGGCCTCCTCCGCACCGCGATCCGGTGCGAAGATCCGGTGCTGTTCCTCGAGCACAAGCATTTGTATCGCCAGACCTACAACAAGGCGCCGAATCCGGGACCGAACTTCATGATCCCGTTCGGCAAGGCCCGGGTGGTCCGCGAAGGCACCGACCTCACGGTGATCACCTATGGCGCGGTGGTGCAGCGCACACTGGTGGCGGCCAAGGACGTGGAGGAGAAATATGGTTTGTCGGTCGAGGTGATCGACCTCCGCTCGCTGGCTCCGGTGGACTGGGAGACCGTCTTCGCGTCGGTGCGGAAGACCAGCCGGGTGATCGTGGCCTACGAGGATTCACTGTCGTGGGGCTACGGGTCGGAAATCGCGGCGCGGATCGCGGACGAGGCGTTCGAGTGGCTCGATGCACCGGTGCGTCGCGTGGCGGCCACCGATACGTTCGTGGCCTATGCGCCGGAGCTGGAGGATGTCATCCTGCCCCAGGTGGCGGATCTGCGGCAGGCGATGGAGGAAATCGCGGGCTACTGAACACGCTGCCGCATCATGCTCTTCGGCAGGTGACGTAGGTGAGCGCCGGTCCGCATGCAGCGGTCCGGCGCTTTGTCTGGTGCGTGGCTCAGGCCGGCGTCCAGAGCGGTGGGAGGCCCGGTAGCCGCCGCAGGATACTCCCCACCGAGCCGTCGGTGACCAGTCGGGTGGCTTCCTCGATATCGGGCGCCAGGTAGCGGTCCTGCGGCATCGCCGGGCAGCTGCGGCGCAGCAGGGCATGCACCTCCTCCAGCGGAGGCGAGGTGGTCAGGGGGCGCAGGAACTCGATCCCCTGCGCCGCGGCCAGCAGCTCGATGCCGATGATATGGGCCACGTTGTCGACCATCGGCCGCAGCCGGCGCGCGGCGAAGGTGGCCATCGAGACGTGATCTTCCTGATTGGCGCTGGTGGGCAGACTGTCCACGCTGGCCGGATGGGCCAGCGACTTGTTCTCCGAGGCCAGCGCCGCCGCCGTGACGTGGGCGATCATGAAGCCGGAGTTGAGCCCCGGATCGGCGGCGAGGAACGGCGGCAGCCGCGACACGCCGCTGTCGATCAGCATCGCGATACGCCGTTCACTGATCGCGCCAACCTCGGCGATGGCCACCGCGCAGGCATCCGCGGCCAGCGCAACCGGCTCCGCATGGAAGTTGCCGCCTGACACCAGCGTGTCGTCCGCGGCGAAGACCAGCGGGTTGTCGGTGACGGCGTTGGCCTCGCGCACCAGCACCAGCGCCGCGTGGCGCAGCTGATCGAGACAGGCGCCCACCACCTGGGGCTGACAGCGCAGGCAGTAGGGATCCTGCACCCGGTCGTCCCCCTCCAGGTGCGAACGGCGGATGGCGCTGTCGGCCAGCAGGGCCCGATAGTACTGGGCGACGTCGATCTGCCCCGGCTGGCCGCGCACG
>JANOFA010000916.1:0-1058 GCA_031413355.1 Gemmatimonadota bacterium
GCAATTCGGATTCCAACATCGCCACCGTCACCATCAACGTTGCCGCCTATCAGATTCTCGTCAACGGCAGCTTTGAAGCTGGCGAATCCGGCTGGAACATGACTGGCAACCGCGCCGTAGTCGAAAACGACGGCAGTTTCATCGCCTTCGACGGCACCAAACTCCTCGCCTTCAACGCAGGCAACACCACCCCGGACGCCACTGTCACCCAGTCCTTCACCATGATGGGACCCAGGCCGCTCGCCATCGAGTTCAGCAACATCCGGCAGGTGACCCGCGAGGCGGAGCTGGAGATACGCCCGGCCATCTCTCCCGACGGCCGTGAGGTCGCATACGAGGCCGGCTATGCCGGTAACACCGACATCGTGGTGCGGGACGTGAGCGGCGGCCGGCCGCTCTCACTCACCGCGGATTGGGCCGGGCCTCAGACCGCCGCGTTCTGGATGCCGGACGGCCGGACCATCGGATTCACCAACCAGCGTGCCACCACCGAACACTCGACGGGAACCTGGAAGATGCCCCGGCTTGGCGGACAGGCTACCCAGCTTGATTCGGCTGACCAGCTCGCACGGAGAGGCGGTGTTACGTCGATCACCCGCAATGACTCGCTCCTCGGGCGCCGTGGGGGCGGGCCAGAGTGGCTGATCCGGGCCGGATTAGGGCAGGCGCACTCCTTTAGATCGCGCCATGATGGGAGCGTCATGGCGTATGTCGTCGGCAACGGGGAGTACCTCTCGAACCTGGGCAACGTCGCGCCGAGCGCGATCTGGGTGACGCCGGAGGGCGGCGCGCCGGTCCTGGTCACCGACAGCACCTCGCTCAACGTGAGCCCAGTCTGGCTCCCCGACGGCACACTGCTGTTCGTCTCCAACCGCGATGGGCCGCGCGACATCTACGCGGTACGGCTCGACCGGTCGGGGGTGCCCCGCGAGCGCCCGGTGCGGCTCAGCACCGGCCGAGATGTCCGCGGGCAGCTGGATGGTGACGGTCATGTCGCGATCATACCGCCGTCGAGTGCCGCGCGGACTGTGCTCAGAACTGTGCCCAGACGCGAGCGC
>JANOFA010000917.1:0-1163 GCA_031413355.1 Gemmatimonadota bacterium
ACGCCGTCACCGCCGTGATCATCGCGGCGGTCTCCTCCGGGCTGATGACGCTGAGCGAGTCGCTGCAGTCGATCGACGTCGGTATTCCCAGCGTGGCGCTGTCCACCTTGGCGAGCGCGATGGGCCACGGCACCAGGACCTGGATGCCTCCGCCAGCCGGCGGGATCGGCGCGCAGTTGACGTTCACGGTGAATGTGGGGATCGCGGCCAGGAGTGCGTTCTGTGGCGGGAAGGGTGGCGTCGGACAGCCGCCGTTCTTGAGGCAGTAATAGATCGCCGCCGACGAGGCGAAGGGAATCGCGGTCACATTGCCGACCGAGACCACCACCGCCTTGGCGCCGGTCGCCGCGATAACGTTGGCCGCCGAGTCGAACTGAGCATTGAACTGCGTCACCGGCGTGATCTGGCTGGTGTCGCCGGCGTTGGTGAGGCTGATGAACGCCCCCAGCACGTCATTGTTGCCGATCCAGAGGGATACGAAGGTCGGCTTCAGTTGCTGCATCAGCTCAAGCTCGGTCCGCCCGCCGAGGAAGATCGTCTTGAGCGGATCAAAGGCGGAGGGCAGCCCGCCGAAGTTGCTGAGCAGCGTCCCGACGGCGTTCCCGGGGACAGCCACGCTGTTGAGCGGGCCGCTCACCGGGATCCGCAGGTCGCAGGTGGAGCCGGTGCCAGCGCCGACACGCGTCTGGGTGGTGTTGTTGGTGAATGGCGGCGGGCAGCCCCGCCCGTTCAGCCGCGGGTAATTGAAGGTCGTGCCCATCGCCAGGGCCAGCAGCTGGGGGTAGGCGCGCAGCTGGGTACTGTCGCTGATGCCGGCCGACTGGAACCCGGCGGTGATGCTGTTGCCCAGCGCGGCATAGCGACGGAACAGCGGGTCGCTCACGGGCGGCGGATTGAGGCTGTCGTCAGAGCGGCAACTCATGAGGAGCGGCAGCGCGACGAGCAGCGGGACGGCTATACGCTTGAAGGACATGGGTCTACTCCCCGTCGCTTAGAAGTTCCAGGTGAAGGTGGCGCCGATGAGATGCGCCTTGAAGTTGTAGATGCCGTCGTTGGGCGTCCCCGCTTCGCGCGAACGGCCGCGGCGGTCGGCCTGGTCGATGTACTGGCCGCGAAGTCGTCGAGAAGTGGCTCTACATCATCATCGGGTTGACGTTCATCTC
>JANOFA010000918.1:0-8152 GCA_031413355.1 Gemmatimonadota bacterium
CGCGAGGGGCCAGCGCCGGGGCGCTGTGCCGCATGCCGGGGTCGGCTTCATCCGCCCGACGGACTGGCGCCAAGGTACCGGTCGCCTGACGAGCGGGCAAGCGAGCTCACGCGGGCGCGGCTGCGGCGGGGCCACCGTGCGGGTGCTCATCATCCGCCGGATGCACACCGATACTGGTCGCATCCCCAGCCTCCCCCCCCAGGCCGGGGCCACCGCGCTCTACCGCGCGGGTCCCCAGCGAATGCGGTCAGGGCTGGCTATTTCACTGGTGTTCGGCATGTCTCTCCTCGGCTGCGATCGATTCGCGCCCGAGGATGCCGTGGCATTCGATCCGCCGGCGACCTACCGCGTGTGGTGGGAAAAGACCGAGCGCTGCTCTGGGGCGCAGGCCAGCTTCGAGCGGATCCGCTGGTACGTGGTGGCGGGCGACGGCTTCGACTGCCCGAGTGGCCGCTGTGCCGGGCGGTGGGAGGATGACCACACGATCTATATCGCCGAGGCGTGGCGGGATCACGAGATGGTGGTCCGCCACGAGATGCTGCACGACCTGATCGATCACGCCGGTCATCCGGCGCCGCCGTTCGGGGCTCCCTGCCCGCTGACGTGGTCGACGTGGACCGGTTCGGGGGCGGCGGTGCGGCGTGCGGGTGATGGCGGGGCGATGCCACGGATTGATTGATGGCGCGCGAGTCATCCGCGTGCGCTCGCGCCGCTCGGCGTGGGTTTCGTTGGCAACCAGACCCGGGTTCGCCAATCATCTGAGGTGCCGCCGCCCTCGCTCCGCCGCCGCAAACGTCTCCGCTGGCTGGGATTCGACTACCGGTCCTCGGGGGCGTACTTCGTTACCCTCGTGACGTTTCGCCGGGAGCGGTCGCTCTGCCGCATCGTTCGCGGACAGGTGATGCTCACCCCGGCCGGCCGTTTGGTCCTGGGTTGCTGGCGCGCTATTCCACAACACTGTCCGGGGGTCGCGCTGGACCGGTTCGCGATCATGCCTGACCATGTCCACGGCATTCTCGTGCTGGCTGATCCGGTTCTGACCCTGGGTCAGGTGGTCAACCTATTCAAAGGGGCGGCGACCACGGCGATCCGAGCGGCCGGCGACCGGCTCGGGTCAGTCTGGCAGCGCGGGTTTCACGATCGGATCATCCGGGACGATGACGAATGGGTCCGGATCGCGCGATACATCGATGACAATCCGCGGCAATGGCGCGATCGTCCGCCGTCGCGTCCGCCACCGGGCCGGTCGTGAACGTAGGGGCCGCCCATGGGCGGCCGGTACGTTCGTCCCGGCGTTGTCGGTCCCGCGTCGTCGGGCGGGGGCCGCGTGTCGTAGTCGTAGCGTGTCGTAGTCGTAGTAGGGGCCGCCCATGGGCGGCCCGTACGTTCGTCCCGGCGTCGGCGGGCATGGGGCCGCATGCATGCGGCCCGTACGATTCCGATCACCGATCACCCGGCCCCCCTCGTCAGGCGATACGGTTCGCGGAAATGCGGTCCAGGCGATTCATCTGGCGCGCTGCATGGCCCCTGTCAGCGACTCTCCGCGTTCGCTCCGGGGCCCGCTGTCAGCTCATCAGGGCCGGAATGAGCGTGACGAACCCGAGCGCCCAGACGATGAACGCGATGGCCATCCCTCGTCCCGCCTCGATGCGTCCCATGACCGCCATGCCGATACCGATAATCACGGTCTGCCAGAGCAGGAAGATGTCGACTCGCGCGGCGGCGCCGAGCAGTCCCGCCGAGGTCGTGTCGGGGTCGAGGAACCGTGCCAGGCTCAATGTGATGCTGAAGAAGCTCCGGATCTGGTCCTCGGGAAGAACGACCGCCAGCAGGCTCGAGACGACGAACCCCAGGAACCGGGCCACGTAGCTGTAGGTGGCCACCATGATCGCGGCACCAAACCCCGCCTTGCTTTCGAAGAACTTGCCAACCACCCATAGCAACAGCCCCGCCACCAGCGGCATCAGGGTGGGGAAGAGGATCATGGCTCCTACCGTCGTGCCCCGCATCATGCCAGCGGCTCCGGAAACCTGCTCCGCCGTCATCTGAGGATTCTTGCGCAGGATCTCTCCCATCTGCTGCTTCACCATCAAGTCCAGCACCGGGTCGAATCCCGATCTGGTGGCGAAGTAGACCGCCGCCGTGAGAACGGTCAGGATCACCATGGCGAGCCCGAAGGCCACGGTCTCTCGCCGCCGCTCGAACACCGCCCGCGGGGAGAAGCACACCTCCAGCAGATCTTCCCATACAGATGGCTGACGGTCGACAGGGGTCGAGGTCATGGCTCACTCGGAGGCGAAGGGGGCCGGCGGTCACGGAACGAGCTGCTGAACGTATGGCCCCAGCCGGAAGTGTCAAACTCCCCGAACCCGGGTATCATGCCGCATGCGAAATACCCTTCTGCTTATCGCCATGGCCGCCACGCAGTCTGGCGGCGGCGCACATCCCGTCGTCGCCGCCCGATCGGCGGACAGCCTCACAACCATCATCCTCGCGCGGCCGGTCCTCGACTCGATGAACCTGATCTTCACCCAGGCCAACGAACACTGGAACGAGCTCGCCGACCTGAACTGGATGGAACGCAACCTCGGCACGATTCGCCCCACCCAGCGGGAATATCTGGGTTGCCTCCTCGGAGAGGTGCGGGGCGACACGCTCGTGGTGGATGACTGGCAGCCAGCCCGGAACATGAAGCGGCTGATGCTGGCGGTGACCGGCGACTGTTCCGGACTCGCGCGCTACGTGGGGACTTTCCACAATCATCCATATCTGGCTGACAGCCAGAACCGGGCGACCAAGCAGCGATTCCTGGCACCGCAGGACCTGCAGAGCTTCAAGGCCTCCGGCGACCTGGTCGCCCTGGTGATCTGGGATCCCGACTCGGTGGATGCCGCGCTGCGGACGCCGAGTGGCGGGATCGTGCGCGAGCAGCCGGTGCTGGTGCGGTAAGACCACCCCTGGGAACCCGTTGAGGAGCATGGTGCTCCCACTCTCCACGAAGGTGGAGAGGTGGTCGGGGGGTGAGGAGACGCCCGCCGCTACCAGCTATAGCAGCGTCCCCCGCAGGACCAGATAACCCACGCTGAAATAGATCACCAACCCGGTCACGTCGACCAGTGTCGCGACGAACGGGGCGGATGCGCTCGCTGGGTCGAAGCCCAGTCGCCGGAGGAGAAAGGGCAGCATCGAGCCGGCAAACGAGCCGAATACCACCACTCCCACCAGCGACAGTGCAACCGTCAGCGCGACGAGCGTGTGGTACTCGCCGTAGTCGTACCAGCCGAGCGATTGCCAGAGCACGATCCGGATGAATCCCAGAGTGCCCAGGATGAGTCCGAGGGCGAGTCCGGTCGGCACCTCCCGAACCGCCACCCGCCACCAGTCGCCCAGCGACACCTCCTTCAGTGCCAGCGAACGGATGATGAGGCTGGTGGCCTGACCACCGGAGTTGCCACCGGAGCTGATGATGAGCGGGATGAACAGCGCCAGCACCACCGCGCGGTTGATTTCATGCTCAAAGTGCCCCATGGCGGTGGCGGTGAGCATTTCGCCGAGGAAGAGCGCCGAGAGCCAGCCGGCTCGCTTGCGGATCATGGTCGGCAGGCTGGTCTCCATGTACGACTCTTCCATGGCCGCCATGCCGCCCATCTTCTGCACATCCTCGGTCTGCTCGCTGATCATGGCGTCGATCACATCGTCGACTGTGACGATGCCGAGGATGTGACCGCTGTCGTCCACCACGGGGATGGCGAGGAGGTTGTACTTCGAGATCAGCCGGGCGACGTCCTCGCGGTCGACCAGCGGGCTGACGGTAACGGGCTTCCGGCCATCGCCGATTGTCTCCACCACCTGTTCGGAGGTCGCGATCACCACCTCGCGCAGCGAGACCACCCGCTCGAGTCGCTGCCGGCCGTCGAGGACGTAGATGGCGTAGACCGTCTCCTTCTCACTGCCCTCCCGTGCCACATGCAGGCGCACCTGCAGCGCCGTCCACTCGGCCGGCACGCTGACAAACTCGGTAGTCATCAGGCCGCCGGCACTCTGCGGCGGGTAGCTCATCAGCCGCTTGAGCTGGTCGCGGGTCGGCGCGTCCAGCACATGCAGCAGTCGGGCCCGGTCGCTCTCCTTGAGGTCGCGGAACAGTCGCACCTGCTGGTCGGCCGACATGGCCTGGATCAGCGGGATGGCGACGTCGTCGGGCAGCAGGCTGACGATGCCCTCGCGCGACTCGAGCGACGGCTCGTCCAGCACCTGCACCGCAATCCCGAAGGGGACCGCCGCCACGACACGCGCGGCGGCATCGACCGGCAGGTCGTTCAGTGCCTCCGCGATGTCGGCGGGGAGCAGGTCGGTGCAGGCGCTGGCGAATTCCTCGGGGTCTCCGGCGAGGAGATACAGCAGCTCGCCGGGGGGCGGGGTGGGGCGGGAGGGCACGCGAACCTCCTGACGGCTGGGTCAGTGGCCCCGGGGTGGGAGCCGGGCTGAGGCCCGCCGACCGGCGCTGCCGGGGCGGCGAGCCGGAAAGCTCACCTGCAGGAAAGAGCGATCGGTATCAGGGGACGACGAGGGGGGAACACAGGGGCCAGGCGTCTGTCCCGGCCCCGTGGGGGTCAGGACGGAATCTTGGTCTCGTCGCCCGTCTTGCCATCAGCGATCGGGACGATGGATGTCCGCCAGCCGCTCTTGAAGGTCACGACCACCCGGTTGCCCTGGGGGTCGGCGGTCAGTTCGGTGATGTCAGCTGCGAACCGGTTGCGGGCATAGTTCATGGCGACCTCCGCCTGCGCCTCCGCACCGGAGTTGTACGGGCGGGCGAACTCCCGGCCGATCGCGACGGTGATCGCCTGTTCCCGGCCGTAGCGGGCGTATTGGTCGGCCGGCACCAGTCCGTCCTGGTCGGAAACGTGGCGGGTGTAGTTGTAGTCCCTGCAGGCGCCAAGAGCGAGCACCATCAGGGTAAACGGGAGCAGCGAGCGGCGTCGAATCATGGATCGGTCATCCTCCTGTAACCCGAAGCTACTAATTTGCCAGCACGATGCGCAACCGCAACCTCGCAATCCTGCTCAGCCTGGCGATTCCCTGCGCCCTCGCCGCCCAGCAACCCCGCGATTCGATTCTGCCCTCGCCGCGCCCCGCCGTCCGGTGGTATCACGCGGTCGCCGCCCTGGGTGTCCTCAGCGCGGCGAGCCTGCTCGATGAGCCGCTCCGCGACCACCTGCAGGCACATCGGACCGCGGGGAAAGATGATGCTGCCCGGGTGTTTCGCCGCGTGGGGCAACCCGAAATCTACGCGGTGGTGGGGCTCGGGACGATCGCGACCGGGCTGATCACCGGCGATGCGGGCATCACCCGATCGGGCGAGCGAATCACCGCCGGCCTCCTGCTGGCGGGTGTCACCAGCTCCGCGCTCAAGCTGGCGACTGGCCGGCGCCGGCCCGGCGGTGGCACGGGGCCCTACGAGTTCCACCCCTTCTCCGGCAACGACGCCTGGCCCTCAGGTCATACGACCATGGCGTTCGCGCTGGCCGCCGGTGTGAGTGACGAACTGCATTCCACGCCGGCCGCCATCGTCCTGTACGGTGCGGCGGCACTGACGGGGTGGTCCCGGCTGAATGACGATAGGCACTGGTTGAGCGACGTGCTGGCCGGCGCGGCGGTGGGGGTGACCAGTGCCAAGCTGATGAACGGGCACTGGCGCGTCTTCGGCATCACGGGACCGCGATTTCTGCTCAGCCCTGGCACGGTGGGGGCGAACCTGCGGTTTTGATCGGGTGCCCCGGACAGCTAGGACGCCGCCGTACCCCGAAACGCACAGGGGCGATCCACCGGATCGCCCCTGTCGCGTGTGTCGCCGGCTGAGGCCGGCGCTCGGCTGCTGCCCCTGAGGGGGCACTGCATCGGTGCTCGACTCTTGTCGCTGGATTGCCGCTTCGGCCGCCAGGCCGCACGCGCCATCACCTGTTGTTGCCGTGAAACAGCTCCTATGCGGCGAGCGGTTCCTCAATCCAGATGTACTCCGGGTCGATGATACCGGTTTGCTCATCCCGAATGTGCCACGGCATCCCGGAAGCATCCAGCAGGGCCATGAACGGATCGGGGTTGAACTGCTCGGGCGACATCACGCCGGTCCCGCTCCATTCGCCGCTGGCAAGGAGCTTGGCCGCGACGACCGGCGGGACGCCGGTCTGGAAGGCCGTGGCCTGGACTCCCAGGTCGCGCCAGGCCTGTTCGTGGCTCGACACATTGTAGATGTAGAAGGAGCGCTCCACACCGTCGCGGATGCCGCGGGCCAGTGTGCCGACGCAGGTCTTGCCCCGCATCCGCCCGGCCAGATTCTTCGGTTCAGGCAGCAGGGAGACGACCAGATCCCGCGGGGCCAGTTCGACGTTGCCGACGCGGATCAGGTCCTTCCGCGAGAGGCCGAGGTCCTTGAGCACCCGCAGCGTCCGCCAGGTCGTGTCATCCATGCACAGCTTGAAGTCGGCGACCTTCAGCCCGGGGAAGAACATCGGCAGCGTGCGGGCTTCCTCGTGATCCACGTAGTAGGTGTTCAGTACACCCAGCTCCGGGAAGTCAAAGGGCTCGAACCCGCTGAGGGCTTCCTCCAGCTGGTAAGCGCCGTCCCGCCAGGAGATCGCGCCGGAGGTGCACTCGTCGATCAGGACCCATGGACTGAAGGCGGCGAAAAATCCGTTGTGCCCATCGCAGACGGAGTTGTCGCCATCACGGACCCGGAGCTCGGTCACTTCATCGAGCAGGTGCTTGGCCGCGTACGCCGCATAGATGTTGCTCGTCCCCGGGTCGGCGCCCATGCCGAGCACGGCAAGACGGCCCGCTGCCCTGAACTCCGCATCGAGGGCGAACTGATCGGGCAGCTTCGGGGTCCCGTCGTTCTCCGCACCACCGGAGGCCATGTCGATGTAGTCGCAGCCAGCGTCGAGGCAGGCGCGCATGACGATCAGGTTGGTCGCGGGAAGCGCGGCGTTAAGCAGTATGGTGGTGCCGGTATCGCGGAGCGCCTGGGCCAGGGTTGCCCGGTTGCCCGCATCCAGCGTGAGCGCCCGAACGTGCGGGCGCCCGATGCGATCGGCCAGTTCCTGCGCCCGACCGGGCAGAGCGTCGGCGATGACGAGTTGCTCGACCATCGCGTCCTGCGAAAACTTGAGGGCGGACACCGTCCCCACGGCGCCCACGCCCAGGACCAGGACTTTCACAAACTCCTCTTTTCATTGTGGTGCGGGTCTCGCTCTGGTGCCCGTTCGAGCGGATCTGTCTGAGCAACGCATCGATACGTTGGCTCGTCTCAGGTCTCGCTCCCCAGGGTCACCTCGCCCCCCCCGCCTGTAGGGGTCGCAGCTCAAGGGTGCAGTCAGCCACGAGATCGGACTCTCCGGTTGGTCGGAGAATTCAAACACGCCACCCGCACGAGGCGGGAGCCGCATGGCCAGTCTAGCGCTTCCCCCCCACCCCCTGTCCAGCCCCCCCACCCCCCATGCGCCGAGATGCCGTTCGGGGGTTGACAGAAGAAATCTGCTGTAAGGTCAATTGTGGTATAGGTTTGTGACGGTTGTGCTGGCCCCGAAGACGAAAATATGACTCGGGCAAACTGGGCGTGGCGGTGCTGCCGCTACGCTCTGTCCCGCACCTGGCCCCCGCCTGCTCAAGCCCGGCCGCACCACCGCCGACAGTCCGAGATAGAGCACAAGGGTCCGCCAATCGGCGGGCCCCAGACCAGGTCCCGGAGTGGAAGTGCCCGACGCCCCACGCGACATCATCCAGCTCAAGTATCAGCTTGCCGGGACGGGGACCCAGCGCGCGCTCAGTCCGCATGCACCGCGGCCGGCGGGACCGCTGGTGCTCGTGGTGGACGACGACGCCGATCTGGTCCGCTTCATCGGGGCGGTGCTGAAGAGCCACGGGGTCGAGACGGTCGCCGCCTTCGATGCGATCCAGGGATTCCTCGTGGCCCAGCGGCAGCTTCCCGCGGCGATCCTGGTGGATTGGCACATGCCCGCCGGGGGCGGCCCTCAGCTCCTCCGGCGACTGCGTGATCAGGCCCGGACCAGCGCCATCCCGGTGGTCGTGGTCACGGCCGACACCAGCGAAGCGATTCCGGAACAGGCGACCAGCCTTGGTGCCCGGGCGTTGCTCG
>JANOFA010000919.1:0-1103 GCA_031413355.1 Gemmatimonadota bacterium
CCCGGGTGCTGCCGATCGCCTTTCCCGTGATCGCGTTTCCGGTCGCGGTGACGATTGCCGTGTCCTCGACGGTCCAGGTGGGCGACCCGAGCCCGCTGATCGCGGTCCCGTTCTGATCCCGGGGTGTCGCCGTGAGCAGAATGACTCCGCCGACCGAGACCGACACACTGTCCGGCGTGATGGCGATCGACGTGAACTCCGGCGGCGGCGGCTCGACGAGGGCGGCACCACCGCCGCCGCAGCTAAGGAGCCAGAAGCATCCGGCGATGACGACGACAGCGTTCAGGCGCGCGAGGCGCATCGAACCTCCACAGGCGGTGGCCAGCTGCTGGGGCAACTTCATGAATCGCGACAACGATCTCGGTGAGTTCCGACTGCAGGCTGCTTCAGAAATACATCGCCAATGCAACCGGCGTTCCCCGATGCCCACGTTTCACACCTGCCTCCACCTGGGCGGTGCCCCGCCATCCAAGCTTCACCTCAGCAGCGACTTACCTCAGGAAAAGGAAATGCCTGGACATCGCGAGCGCGATCTCCAGGCACCGGCGGAGCTGCAACAATCCGGTCCATCCATAGCGATTCGGTACAGTGACAGGAGTCAGGCGAGCCACCGCATCACGCTCAATCCCGTCCGGCAACCCTCCGGAGCGCGCCAGCGTCGACGGTGTGCCCGCCGGCGAACCGCACCACCGACGCCGGCGTTCCCGCCTGTAGCAGGACCGCGGCCTGCTCCTCCAGCACGCCGGCGGGAGCGTGCGGATCGGCATCTCCAGCGACGAACGTGACCGGCCGCTTGGCTCGGCGAGCCGCCAGCGCGTCGAGCGCGACATCGGCGGCGACGGGCGAACCCCAGAGAACGAGCTGATCCGCTGCCACCGGGCTGGTGAGCGCCCAGCGGGCGGCGACGGTGCTTCCCTGGGAGAATCCAAGGACGACCAACCGTTCAGGGTGATGCGCCTGCTGCAGTACGCCGACCAGCTGATCGAGATAGCCCCCCGCATCGGCGATCTCCCCCGCACGATCCTCGCGGGTGAGCCAGGTGGCACCGATCGCCGGCCCATGGCCGCCATCGTGTCGGGTTTCCAGGTAGAAGCGCGAGAGCG
>JANOFA010000920.1:0-3512 GCA_031413355.1 Gemmatimonadota bacterium
ATCAACTGGTTCAGGATCGGCAACATGAAGGCGGCAGTCTTGCCGCTGCCGGTGGCGGCGCAGGCGAGCACGTCGCGCCCGATGAGAGCGGGCGGGATGGCTTCGGTCTGGATGGCGGTGGGGCGGACGAAGCCGAGTTCCTTGAGGCCGGTGAGCAGGTTCTTGTCAAGATCGAGGGTACTGAACGACACAGAGTGGTCCTGTCGAAAGATGCGCGGCGGGCCCAGTCGGACCTCCCCGGCCACGGGATTGTGGCGCGGGGAAGATGGGCAGGGGCGGGGGGATATGCGAGGGGGCCCCACTATCTTGAGACACCTCAACCCACGCGCCCATGCTCGCCCTTCTTGCTGCCGCCATCATGGTCGGCCTGGTCCTCCCCCTGCAGGCCGGCATCAACGCGCAGTTGCGTATCGGACTCGGGTCCCCGGTGCTGGCCGCGCTGGTCTCGTTCGGCGTCGGGACTTGTGCCCTCATCCTGCTCGCGATCGGTGTGCGCGCCCCGATGCCGCTGACGGCCGGCATCGGCAGAATCCCCTGGTGGCAATGGACTGGTGGCCTGCTCGGGGCGGGCTACATCGCCGCCGCGGTGGTGCTTGCCCCCCGGCTTGGAGCAGCGACCCTGATTGCAGCAGTGGTCGCGGGACAGATGATCGCCTCGCTGGCACTGGACCATTACGGGTGGGTCGGATTCACCCAGCATGCGATCAGCGGCTGGCGGCTGCTTGGCGCCGGGCTGGTGATAGTCGGAGTGGTGTTGATCCAGCGGAGCTAGCCTGTATTCGGCGAATCGCATTCAGCGGAGTTGAACGGTGAACGGTTCCGCGCCAAACCGCATGCCGCGCTCAGCCCACTCGCCGGCTGCCTCGGGCGCGCCCCACCGCCGTGCGGTCCTCTGGCGGCACCCATGGCGATGCTGCAAATTGGACCGCGTTGCCCCTCGCACCTTCGCCCCTGCCCCATTCGCCCCGGAGCCACGTCATGCCGACCTACATCTCCCTCGTCCGCTGGACCCAACAGGGCGTCTCCAGCGCCAAGAACAGCCCGGCCCGTCTGGACGCCGCCAAGGAGGCCTACCGCAACGCCGGCGGCGAGCTCAAGGGGTTCTACCTGACGATGGGCCAGTATGACATGGTCGTCATTGCCGATCTGCCAAACGACGAGGCAGTCGCCAAGGTTGCGCTCACACTCGGCGCGACGGGCAACATCCGGACCGAGACGAGCCGGGCGTTCACCGAAACCGAGTACCGGAAGTTGATGGGAGCGCTCCCGTAACTGCACGCGCATGGAACGTCCCTCCCGAGGGACACGACGTCACACAACGCAATTTGACCCAGGCCCACTCACCCTCTGCCATGTCAGGTTCGATGGGCATCTGCATGCGGCTCTACCTCGCTCCGGAGGCCGATCTCCGCACCTTTGCCGTGGCACCGGGCACGCTCAAGGTCTGGCTTCATTTTCCCCGCAGCAGTCGCGATATCGCGCTGCACGAATACTGGCGCGGACTCGACGCCATTCTTGCGCGGGTACCGGCGAGCCGGGACCGTTCCTGGCTTACCGCGGGCGGAGCGGACTACGTCTATGCCGGCGCCGCGGATCATGGGGCGCACTCGCTGTCCGCCGAGTCCACGGCATCGCTGCTGGGGGTCATCGATGCAGTGACGACCCACCGGATCGCGGCGTATGTGCGGCAGCAGTGGGAGACTGAAGCCGCCGCGAGCGATCTTTCTCCCGATCTGGACCCGGAGCTCCTGGTGGGCGCGGTTGAGGAGCTCGAGTTGTATTTCGCGCCACTCCGCGAGTTCTGCGCACGGGCGGTTGACAAGGGCTACGGACTGGTGATGGCACTCTGGGATGCCTCGCATGGGGCGTCCCGTATTTCAGCGAGCGTCCCGAAGATCGGAACCTGACGACAACGGCCGCGGGTTCGGGGGGTGGGGCGAACTCCTCACCAGCACGGCCCCACAGGAAGGAGTACGACATGAGCGGGGTACGACTGCTGGTTGGCACCAGGAAGGGCGCCTTCATCCTGACCTGTGACGGAAAGCGAAAGACCTGGAAGGTGAGCGGTCCCCATTTTGGTGGCTGGGAGATCTACCATCTCAAGGGGTCGCCGGTCGATCCGGACCGGTTGTATGCCTCGCAGTGCAGCGGCTGGTTCGGCCAGAAGATTCAGCGCTCCAATGACGGTGGCAAGACCTGGGAACCGGTCGGCAGCGAGTTTGCCTACGACGGCGTCCCCGGCACCCATCAGTGGTATGACGGCACCCAGCATCCGTGGGAGTTCAAGCGGATCTGGCATCTGGAGCCGTCGCTGACCGACCCGGACACCGTCTACGCCGGCGCGGAGGACGCCGCGCTGTTCCGCACCGTGGATGGCGGTCAGAGCTGGCAGGAGCTCGCCAGCCTTCGCGCTGCGAAGGGTCACCTCTGGCAGCCGGGCGCGGGCGGGATGGGGCTCCACACGATCGTCCTGGATCCGACCACGCCGGGCCGGATGTTCATCGCCATTTCGGCCGCGGGCGTCTTCCGCTCGGACGACGCCGGTCAGACCTGGCGACCGGTGAATCGCGGCCTCAAGTCTCTCTATGAGCTGCCGGACCCGGATGCCGAGGTCGGCCACTGTGTCCACCGTATCGCGATGCACCGGGCCCGTCCGGGTGTCCTGTTCATGCAGAAGCACTGGGACGTCATGCGCAGCGATGACGCCGGCGAGTCGTGGCACGAAGTCAGCGGCAACCTGCCGAGCGATTTCGGGTTCCCGATCGACGTGCATGCGCACGAGCCCGAGACCGTCTACGTCATCCCCATCAAGAGCGACTCGGAGCACTACCCGCCGGAGGGGAAGTTGCGGGTGTACCGCAGCCGTACTGGCGGAAACGAGTGGGAGCCGCTCACGAAGGGACTGCCACAGCACGACTGCTATGTCAACATCCTGCGCGACGCGATGGCGGTGGACTCGCTCGACCCCTGCGTCAACCTGACTACCTGTCGCCATTGCCTTTAGAGGGGCTATACCTGATGCCAGTTCATTTTCACCGATTATGAGAGTATATCTGCAAGAAAGCTTGTCTGCCCTTCGCATCTGGCTCTTCATGCTTTTGCCTTCATAATCTGTTTCTACGGCAATGCCTGACCGTTGCAAGCTGCACATCAGGGCAAAAGCCTTTTCCTGAGCCGGTGAACCAAGAGCAACTATGAAAAGATCCGGTTTTTCGCCAAACTTCTCAGAATCAAGCAGAAGCGCAATTCTCTCAACCCCCAGCGCAAATCCGATACCAGGTATTGCAGGGCCTCCAAGCTCTTTTATGAGTCCATCGTAACGCCCTGGCTTGCATGCCAGCACCGCAGCTAGGATCGGTGGCGGCAAAAGTGAGAACGATGGGAGGGACGTCGGACATAGAATTATTACTCTTGAGTTCGGTCAACCCAGTAATCAGGGCGACGGTGTTGGTGGGAAACTGCCAATATCCAAATTACTTCACCTCGCACCACATAGCGCAAAGTATAGGGAA
>JANOFA010000921.1:0-1995 GCA_031413355.1 Gemmatimonadota bacterium
GGGTGTCGGTGGCCTGGGTCATCCCCAGGACCCCGCCCCCAGTCGTCTGCAGGTTGCCGTTGATGGTCCAGTGGTCGCCGGCGGCGATATCGATGAAGGCCGCCGTGCCGCCCACCGTCACGTCGCCGTTGATGGTGACCACCGACGACCCGGTGCTGGTCAGGAAGGCGGTGCTGGTGAGCTGGATGGCCGGTGTGCCGGTGACCGTCACCGCGCCGCTCGCCTCCCAGAAGGCGGAACTCCCCGAGGCCGTGAGGGGGCCCTGGGTCCCGCCGTCGTGGGTGAGGAAGGCCTGACTGCCGGAGAGCGTGACCGCCCCGAGGCTGCTGCCGGCGCCGGTCTCGAAGAAGGCGCGATCCCCCGAGAGCGTGAGCGGTCCGCTGACCGCCGTGCTGCCGCCGGTGACATCGATGAACGCCTGGAAGCCACTCAGCGTCACGCTGCCCGCGCTCAGCTGCCCGCTGCTGAAGTCGATGAAACTGTTCGTGTCCGGCAGGGCCACGGTGCCGGTGACGGTGAGGTTGCCCCCGACGAACAGCGCGGCGTTCGTCCCCTGCAGCGCCAGGGCCCGCACGGTGGCGTTGCCGGTGAGCGTCGGGTCGTTCGGCGTCCCGGCAATCACCGCCACGCTGTCGCCGGCGGTTGGGACCGCGGCCGGGGTCCAGTTGCCGGCGGTGGTCCAGTTGCCGTCCACCGCCCCGGTCCAGGTCTTTACCCCGCCGCTGGTGGCCGTCGCACTGAACGTCACGCTGTTGGTGCCCGACGCCGTGGCGGTGAAGCTCTGCGCCCCCACCGTGGCGCCGAGGCTGGCGCCGCTGGTGGCCCGGCCGGCGAGATCGGTCGTGGCCGTCGCACTGTCCACGCTGCCGCCGCCACTCAAGACCGCAAACGTCACCGTCGCCCCCGCCACCGGCAGGCCGTCCGTCGCCTGCACCTCCACCACCAGCGGCAGCGGCAGCGGGCTCAGGAGACTGGCGCTCTGGTTGTCGCCGCTGATGAGCACGAGCTGCGCCGCCGGCGGCACCACCGTCAGCGTGGTCGAATCCCGCGCCCCGCTCGGCGTGACCGCCGTGATGAGCACGGTGGCCCGGCCCGCGCCGGCGGTGACGACGCCGGCGCCGTCGATCGTGACCGCGGCTGACGAGCTGCTCCAGGTGGTGTAGAACTGCGCCACCGGGGCCTGTTGCGAGTCCTGCGCCGTCACCGTGTAGGCAAACGTGCCGCCCGCGCTGATCGTGGTGTCGCGCGGCGTGAGCGCCAGCGTGGCGACCTGGCCACCGGGTCCGCTGAAGGTGACCGGGATCGGGACCGGGCTGCCGCCCCCGCCGGCCCCGACGCTGATGAGCTGGGTGCCGCTGAACAGCAGGGTGGTGCCGGAGAGGAGCTCGAGGGTGACCTGCAGGTTTTCGCTGGGGCCGAGCAGGAGGACCGGGACCGACAGCTGCAACTGGGTGGTCGCGGGGGGAAAGGCCCGCGCGGTCCGCGAGAGCGTATCCGCCGGCAGCCGCACGACGGTGAGCCGGACGTTGTCCAGCACCAGGCCGCCGAGCCGCGAGGCGTCGGGCCAGATGGGGGCGATCGTGACCTGGCCCAGTCGGGGCGCACCGGGCGCCACCGGCTCGCCGGTGCAGGTGACGAGGAGCAGGGCGGTGCCAAGGGCGGCCGAGGCCGCCAGGGCGCGGCGCCCGAAGGCGCGCGAGAGGCTCAGGTTCACGGGGTCCGGGGGGTCGGGGTATACCCCAATTGGCGGCTTAACTCGGCCCCTGTCAAGCAACGCCTCCGGGACGGGAGTGGCACCGGTGCCACAACTCGGTTTGCCTGCCGTCTTCCGGGGGAAGGTGCGGAGCAATTGCTCCGCCCCTGCGATCGGTACGCGCTACGGCCAGTTCACCGTGGTGGTGCCGCCGGTCGTCTTGGTGAGACTCGGGCCGTTGCCGCCCGCCAAGGCACCCTGATTTGAGCCGTTCATGTTGAGGGTGATGAATATTCCGCTGG
>JANOFA010000922.1:0-1014 GCA_031413355.1 Gemmatimonadota bacterium
GGTCTCACCGCGGACAGTTAGCCCCCATATCCACGACGCACACCACCAGCCCAGCCATGCCCCGGGCGACCCAACCGGGGAAGCACACGCTCAGGCGCATGTCCACGAACCGTTGACCCATGCGCACACGCACCACCCCGACATCCATCGCCGGCACGGCCATCGCCAGGCGCCCCTCCTACATCTTCATCATCCCCTCATGCAGCGTCATCATCCGCCGCATCCGATCGAGATGTGCTTGCATCCGGTTCTGGAGTGCGCCGCCGGAGAGACCGGGCAGCTCCGCCAGGTCCTGCCGCACCGAATCGCCCAACGCCGTCCATGCCGCGTCCGGCGCCATATTCATCCCTCGCATGTCGGCCCCCATGGCGTCCATCATTCGCGACGCGAGATCCTGGTGCGCCGTCATCAGCGCCGCCAGCTGCGCCGGCGCCATCCCGCCGACCGAGTCGAGATGCGCCGTCATCATCGGCAGCATCTGCATCCCCTGCATCGCCATCTGCATGCCCGCCGTGGCTGCCGTGTCAGCGGCAGGCACTTGCACCGCCTCCGGTTTCTTGCCACACGCCGTCAGCGCGAGCACTCCAACTGCCAGAACTCGGTGAATTCCGCGCATACATCAGTTCTCCCATTGGAAGGTCTAGTGGGGTCGTTCAGGTATTCCACGGAGGTGCCGTCGCGCCAGCCAGAGATTGAGTGGCGGGAGCACGAGCCACTGCAGCAGCGGGCTCACCCCGATTCCGAAAACTAGCGGCATCTCGGGCGCATACGCCCACCGATGCCAGCGGTAGACGCTCAGCCACTCGAGCCCGATAGTGATCACCAGCCCGATCGCCAGGAACAGCCACAGTCGCCAGCCCCATCGTCCCAGAAGCCAGAGGCGTGTGTGCGCCGCGAGCCATACCCCGCCATAGCTGAGCAGGACGATCACGACATCGCCCAGGGTAGCCCGCCCGCACTGCAGCACCGCATCCCAATGCGGGGCCCCGGACATCCCGGTGTACAGCGGCGCCG
>JANOFA010000923.1:0-1052 GCA_031413355.1 Gemmatimonadota bacterium
GCCGCCTAACCAGCGCATGCAGCGGACGAGGGCGCGCTGGCTCTGGCAGCCGCCACGCCGTAGGTTTTAACCGAGGACGGCGCGGCGGCTGCCGCGCAGCGCCCTCGCCGCTGATGCACCAGTCGTTAGCGCGACAGGCACCAACTCATACCGTCCCTCAATGAGCCGAACGAGAAGCATCTGGCTTCGGACAGGTCCGGTCGTAGCGACACGGCCAGCCCCGCCCTGGCGAGCATTAGTTTGGGCGCTCCTTGCCGTCGCCTGCCGCCAGCCCTTACCAGCCGATGCGGCCCGCCTTCAAGCGTACAACGTTCAGTACGCCGGACACCTGAAGTTCGATATACGCAGCGAGATATACCTGCTTGTGCGAGTCGTGGACGCTCAAGAGCCTCCGCAATCCGAACTCGAATCGCTCTTTCTGACCTTTGCCCCAGCAGCCGGGGCACCGCGCGACACCCGCATCGTCTATTTGATCCTCTATTCACCACCAGAGACTTTCCGCTATCAGCTCTACTGGGACCCGCAGAAGGGGAGCATGGTGAGGGACGATGAGCATGAGTGGGAGGAGTAGTCCGCTAGACTGCCGAGTCGCCACAAGTCTTCAGTTCCTGCGGTGCCGCGCGCTAACTAGCGCATGCACCAGACGTGGCGCGGCCAAGGTCTTGCTTCGGACGGAGATGTGGCCCACTTTTGCCGACAGGTCCCTGTTCTGCGCCGCGCCACGCAGGTGATGCGCGGGTGTTAGCCAGTCGCCTAGGGGGTCCACATCGGGATTCTCGCTCGCCTTATCCGCTGGTTCCCGCGACATTCCGGTGCCAATCAGTCTGGCGCCGCGAGCTGCTTTGTGTGTAGGGGAGCAACCACCCCCGTACCCGGCTTGAGCAATGGAGTGCCGTCCTTGTGTACCTCGTGTAAGGCACGCGCACGGCTCCTTGCCAGCGACGCGCTGCTTAGCGCTGTCATGGTTTCCACACGACCCTATCCGCTGGAGGGCTCCGGCCTGAACGCCATTCTCAATCCGGTTATGATTGATGGCCGTCGGGGGTGGTGTG
>JANOFA010000924.1:0-8174 GCA_031413355.1 Gemmatimonadota bacterium
TGTGTCCCAGGCCGACAAGAATCCCACCTGGACCATCCTCGCGCTGTCGATGCGGACCAGCGACTACATCACGCGGGCCATGAAGCGGGGGGAACTGTGACGACGGACGGGCGGTCAGACGGTCAGACGGACGGACGGGCAGCGCGCGTCTCGCGGCGCGATGCGCTGCAGATCTTCGCCGGGATTCCGTTGCTGGCGGCAGGACTCACCCCGCGCGACGTCGCGCGTGCCGCCGTGCAGGTGCGGTCCCTCTCGATCGCCCAACCGCCCAACCGCCCTACCGCCTTCGTCCCGGCCTTCTTCACCCCGCACGAATGGGAGACAGTGCGTGTCCTCGTCGACCTGATCATCCCGAAAGATGCCCGCTCCGGCAGCGCAACCGAGGCGCTGGTGCCGGAGTTCATGGACTTCATCCTGAACGAGAACGGCGGGATGCAGACCCCGATGCGCGGCGGCCTCGCCTGGCTGGACGACGAATCCCGCAAGCGTTTCAGCAAGACCTTCAGCGCGGCCACCAATCCGCAGCGGCGGCAAATCCTCGACGATATCGCCTGGCCCAAACGCGCCAGGCCCGAGTTCTCCCAGGGGGTCGCGTTCTTCAGCCGGATGAGGGATCTCACCGCCTCCGGATTCTACAGCAGCCAGATTGGCGTCGCCGACCTGCAATACATCGGTAACACCGTGGTGGCGGAGTGGGAGGGATGTCCGCCCGAGGCGCTGAGCAAGCTGGGGGTGAGCTACGGCAGGGAGTAGGAAGCAGGCGATTGGGCGATTGGGCGATTGCGCGGTTGGGCGGTTGGCGGGGGGCGGCAGGCGCGAGGCGCGAGGCGAATATGTCGCCCAATGCAGTTCGCTAACGGCCAACGGCTAATGGCCAACGGCCTTTGGCTGACAGCTGACGGCTGACAGCTCCTTCTGACACTCCCAGCGCCGCGTTCCGTATTGCACTCAACCCTTTCGGAGCCTTCCCGCCATGCTGAAGCCAGTTCTCGGTGTCGCCGCCGCCGGCGTCATCGGCCTTGTTCTCTGGAAACTCGTGCTGCTGATGCTGTTACCGCTCTTCGGTGTGGCCCTGGCCGGCCTCTTTGTCATTATCAAGGTGTCGTTCATCATCGGGATGGTCTGCCTGGCGTTCTGGCTGGTGAAACGTCTGATGCGGGATCCGGCGACGACGGCTTGAGCACGGCGGCCGTTTGCCATTAGCCGTTGGCCATTGGTGGGGCGGTTTGCCGGGGCGGGTCGAGGACTCGCCCCGGCAACCCGCCCCGCCCCGTTCCTGCCGCTAGATTAGTCCCCCCATGCCCCGCCCCGTCCCTGAACTCCTTGCCCCTGCCGGCAGCATCGCTGCCGTGCACGCCGCACTCGCCAACGGCGCCAATGCGATCTACCTCGGCGCCGAGAAGTTCAACGCGCGGGACGACGGGGCGCAGCTCACCCTGGATGACCTGCAGCTGGCCTGCGACCTGGCCCATGCGCGCGGCGTCCGCATCTACCTCACCTTCAATGTGCTGTTCAAGCCCGCCGAGCTGCAGGAGGCGCTGCTGCACCTGGGCGCGTGCATCGACCGCGGCATCGATGCGGCGATCGTGCAGGACATCGGCGCGGTCCGGCTGATCCAGCAGGTCTATCCAGCGCTCGAGATCCACGGCTCGACTCAGATGACGGTGCACGACAGCACCGGGGCGCGAGTGCTGCAGGAGATGGGCGTCGCCCGCGTGGTGCTCGCTCGGGAAAACACGCTCGATGATATCCGCGCCATCCGGGCCGCGGTACCGGAGCTCGGGCTGGAGAGCTTCGTGCATGGGGCGCTCTGCATCGCCTACTCGGGCCAGTGCTTCATGTCGGGGATGATTTCTGAACGCAGCGCGAATCGCGGCTCATGCGCGCAATCGTGCCGCAAGGACTATGTGCTGACGGATGCGCTCGCCGGCACCGAGCTCGATCGGGGCTTCCTGATTTCCGCCAAGGACCTGGGGGCGTGGGAGCATCTGGCGGAGATCGCGGAGGCGGGGATCGGCTGCCTCAAGATCGAGGGACGGAAGAAGAAGCCGGAGTATGTCGCCACGGTCACGCATGGCTATCGCGAGTTTCTCGACCGGCTGAGTGAGAAGAAGTGGAAGGCGCCTCAGCCGGCGGAAGTGCAGCCGCTGGTGCAGATATTCTCGCGTGGATTCACCGGCGGGATGTACGGCGGGCGCGCCGGGCGCGACTACATCACCCGCAATCAGCCGGACAATCGCGGGGCGGAACTGGGTCACGTCACCGGCCGCGACGGGAAGGAGCTCATCATCTCCGTCTCCTCGCCGGTCGGTCCGGGCGACGGGCTCGGATTTGAGCATCCTGCCGGTGCCTCCCACGGCAGCACCGGCTTCACCGTGACCCATGTCCGCACCATCGAGCAGAAGCCGAAGAGCGTGATCCAGGCGATCCCCGAAGCGGAGGAGGTGCCCAAGGGCTGGGTCGTGGTGCGCTCGTCGCATGCGGAGCTCCTGGCCACTGCCCGAGCCTCCTACGCTGGGCTCGCACGCGAGGGCAAACCGGCCAGGATTCCCGTCGGCATTGTCGCCTCCGGCAGTGAGGGCGCACCGCTGCGGCTGCGTTTCGCCGTCGGCGGCGAGGTGGCGAGTGTCGAGAGTTCCATTGGCCTGAGTGTGGCGGAGAAGCGCGCGCTCGACGATGCGCGGCTGCGCGAGCAGCTTGGCCGGATGGGAGAGACACCGTTCGCACTGGGCACGCTCGACAGCTCGGCGCTCGCTCCCGGCCTCTTCCTGCCGATGAGCGCACTCAACGATCTGCGGCAGCAGGCGGTGGCGGAGCTGCTGACGCGGCGGGATTGGACGACGCGGGTGCAGGAGGTGGGACGGGTGGAGCGAGTGGAGGCGGCCATCAGCCTTCGGCCGTCAGCTGTCAGCCGTGAACTGCCAACGTTCAGCGTTCAGCGTTCAGCGGTTGATACTCCGAGCCTTACCGCGGAAGTGTGGCGATTGGAAGACGCGCGCCTCGCTGCCGATGCCGGCGCTGATGAGATTTCGCTCGACCTCTTCCTGCGTCACCCGACGCCACCGGTCACCCGGGTGCGGGCGCTGATCGAAGAGCTCGGGGCGCGTGGTATCATGGTCCGGCTGCGCACGCCGACGATTGTCCGGCCGGAGGAGCGGAAGGTGGTGGACAAGTGGCTCGCACTGGAGACGCCGATCGTCACCGGCCACCTCGGGCTGCTGGCGGAGCTGTCACGCGCCGGTCGGGATGTGGTCGCCGACTACGCGGTCAACTGCTTCAACCAGCACACCGCGGCGGAGCTCTTCCGGCTCGGCGCAATGCGCATCGTCATGTCGGTGGAGCTGACGGGTGAGGAGATGGCGCAGGTGGCGGCGCCGTGGGCGGGAGCGGGATTCGAGATTTTCGTGCACGGCCGCCCCGAGGGGATGACCATCGAGCACTGCCTGCTCTCGGCGGCGTTCGAGCGGGAACCGGCGACCTGCAGAGATCTGTGCGTGCAGAAGCATCCGCACACCGCCTTGACCGATCCGGCGGGTTATGTCTTTCCCGTGGCGACCGACTCCGCCTGCCGCAACCGGCTGCTGCATTCACGGCCGGTGGATGGATCGGAATACCTCCCCGCGCTCTGGCGGAATGGATACCGCAACTACCGCCTGGTCTTCAATGTCCCGGGCGACCGAGTGGCCGAGGTTACCGCGGCCTGGCGTGCCGCCATCGATGCCGTGGGCACGGGCCGGACCGCCGACCTGCGCGCGGTGCGCACGGTGCTCGACGGCACATTCACCCGTGGGCATTTCGCGCGGGCGGTGTTGGGGCCGCCCTTGGCGGGCCCCTACACCCGCCCGCGCATATCCGGCCCTTACAACGCCGCGCCCCGCCCGGCCCCATACGCGATCACGGCATTCGTTTTCCGATACCGATCACCGCGTCCTTTTCATCACGCAACTCGAATCCCGTCGCCCGGCCTTTCTCAAGAGCGTATTCGAAGGTCAGATCGCTCATGATATCGAATACCGCGCCGTCACGCATCGAGGCGATGGTGAACCAGCGGTCCCGGATAGGGAGGAGAGCGAAGGGTCCGGCTCCGGGGAAGGGCGGCGTCTTCCACTCTCCGTGCAGCGTCCCATCCCGCGAAGTCAGGGTAAATGGATTGCTGGTCGTGTCCGTCCCGCTGCTGTCGACCCAGTGCAGATCGTACGTGCCCAGGTACGGCAGCGCGTCTCTGGGCGAGACCTTGAGCGTGTAGGAGGGCTGCACCGCGATCAGGAACGGGACCCGGACGGTGCCCCAGGACATCGTGAGGGTGGCGCCGCCGAGGCGGACTTCGGGGAAGGCCCAGGCCAACACCTCAGTGAAAGGGCCACTCCCGGCCGCCACTTCGTAGCGCAGCTGTTCTGCCGTGGAGTCGGGGTGCACGGTGTGGAAGAGCCTGGACCGCGGGTCCAGGACCATCGTCCATGGGCCCTCAGCCCGGACAACGAGCCAGATCGAGTATTTCCCCTTTTTCACCGGGTGGCCGTCAAGCTGGATATCCTTGCTCACCTCGAGGGTGGTGGCGCTGTTGGCGCCCGGCGTCCACACCTCGTTCCACTTGACCTCGCCACCGAACAGCGAGTCCCGCCCGCGGGCCAGCGGCCGCGAGTATTCCACTGTGATCACGGTGCCGTCGATTGTCTGGCTCACCGAGGCCCGCTCGCTCGCCCGGACCTGCGCCGCGGCGCGATGGACCGTCGTGAGCTGGGCGACGACGAGGAGGAGCGTGAGGGCGTGGTGCGGTCGAAGAGTCGGCGGCGTCATCCAAACCTCGCGTCGATGCCGGTACGGATCTGGTCCAGTGTCTCCCCCGCCCTGTGCAGCCGATAAGCGAGCCGCGCCTGACCCTGGCAGATGTCGCAGAATTTCGCCATGCCGTCACCTTCGTAGCAGGAGAGAAGCGAATAGAAAGTTGGCGGATCGGAACAGCCGCACTGGCAGCGGATGCCGTCGGCGATTTCCGGCATGCCGCGCACCTTGTCGAACAGCTCAATCATCTCGGTGTCGCCGGCAAGCTGCTCGGCGGTCAGCACCTTGTCCCCAGTGATGCCGGGGCGGGGATCGGGATGGGGGCCGCCGCGGACGGCGGGGCCGCATCGCATACCGCTCACCTCTGACAGGCGGCGCGCGCCCGGCCGATGGATCGGTCGCCCCCCTGGAAGCCAGGCGAGTAGCAGCCCCCCTGTCACCACCAGAAAGGAGCGGCGGCTACCGCCGGGGGAAGCGCTGGGCAGGATCATTGGACCGTGGAGTTGAAGGAGCGACTCTGCGGAAAATACGGAATTGTCAGCATTGGGGCCAGAGAGAGCGTTCAGCATTCAGCAATCAGCAGTCAGCATTCAGTAGTCGGCAATCCGCCATCAGCCGTCGGCGTCGGAACCACGCTACCTATTCCCCGGTCCGCGGAGGCTCTATACCTTACGCCGTATGACTGGTCATGGATTGTGCCTGGAACAGAGCGTTCCGCGTTCACCGAACGCACTTCATCGACAATTGCCAGCTCACTGCTGAATGCCTACTGCTGATCGCTGAATGCTGAACGCTCGGCACTTTAACTCCAACGAAACTCACCATGTCCCGCAAACCGCTCGGCATCGGCTTCATCGGCTCGGGATTCAATGCCCGGTTCCACATGCAGTCCTTCCAGGGGGTGCGCGACGCCGAGATCCTCGGCGTGTGGAGCCCAAACCGGAAGAATGCGGAATCGGCGGCAGCATATGCCCGCCAGCTCGACGTGGGCGTGTGCAAGCCGTATCGGTCCATCGCTGAGATGGTCGTCGATCCTGCCATCGACGCCATCTGGCTCTGCGGACCCAACCAGGCGCGGGTGGCGAATGTCGAGGAGCTGGCCGACCCGATCATGCGGGGCCATGCTGACCTGCGCGGCATCGCCTGTGAGAAGCCGCTGGCGCGTAACGTCGCCGAAGCGAAGACCGTGCTGAGCCTCGTCAAGCGCGCCGGCCTCAAGCATGGCTACCTCGAGAATCAGCTCTTCGCACCACAGGTGGAGACCGGCCGGAAGCTCCTCTGGGCGCGGGGCGCGGCACTGACCGGCCGGCCGTACCTCGCACGCGCCGCCGAGGAGCACAGCGGCCCGCACATGCCCTGGTTCTGGCGCGGGAAGCTGCAGGGCGGCGGCGTTCTGAATGACATGATGTGCCACTCCGCCCTGATGGTGCGCCACCTGCTCACCAGACCCGGTGAGCCGCTGTCGACCGTCAAGCTGATGAAGGTCACCGGCCATATCGCGAGTCTCAAGTGGAGCCGTCCGGCCTACGCCAGGAAGCTGAAGGCGACGATGGGCAAGGAGGTGGACTACGCCAGGCACCCATCCGAAGACTTTGCCAGCGTCATGCTCGAGTTCCAGACCGACGACGGGCACACCGTGCTCGGCGAAGCGACAACGTCGTGGAGCTTTGTCGGGGCGGGCTTGAGGCTCTCGGCGGAACTGCTGGGACCGGAATACTCGATGTCGTGGAACTCGCTCGATGCCGGCCTCAAGCTCTTCTTCAGCCGGGAAGTGAAGGGCAGGACCGGCGAGGACCTGGTCGAGAAGCAGAACGCCGAGATGGGACTGATGCCGGTGGTCGCGAATGAAGCGGCGGCGTATGGCTACGAAGCGGAGAACCGCCACTTCGTCCGGGTCTTCCTCGGGCTGGAGGAGCCGCTGCTCACCTGGGATGACGGGCTGGATGTCGTCCGCATCCTGATGGCGGCGTACCAGAGTGCCGAACAGGGCAAGACCCTCAAGTTCCCGCCGAGCGGGCTGGACAGTTTTGTGCCGGCGGTGGCGCGGGGTGTATGGAAGGGCTGAGTCCAGGAAAAGAGGGCGATAGGCGGTAGGGAGTAGGCGATAGGCGATAGGGCGGTTGGACGATTGGGCGGTTGGGCGGTTGGGCGGTAGCAAGCCACTGGGAGAGGTGCCACTTCATTCCTGCCGCCTACCGCCTACCGCCTATCGCCCACCGCCTACCGCCCCTTTCTTCCCTCCACCCGCAGCGTTTTCTTCCACCCATGAAATCCCTCTGGAACGACGCCGACGCCAAGGCCTGCGCCGGTGACCCGCTCAAGCTCCGGATCTACACCTCACGCCTGCTCGGCCGCGAGCCGGCGCTGGTCCTGCATGGCGGTGGCAACACCTCGGTCAAGGCACCGGCCACCAATCTCTTCGGTGACATCGAGCAGCTGCTCTATGTGAAGGGCAGCGGCTGGGACCTCGCGACGATCGAAGCCCAGGGCTTTGCGCCGGTCAAGATGGATGTCCTGCTCCGCATGGCGGAGCTGGACCAGCTGGCCGACACCGACATGGTGCGGGTGCAGCGCGCCGCGATGACCGACCCGGGCGCACCAACGCCGTCGGTCGAGGCGATTCTGCACGCGATCATCCCCTTCGCCTTCGTGGACCATACCCACGCCGATGCCACGGTCGCGGTCAGTAACACCCCCGATGGTGACCGCTACATCCAGCAGGTCTACGGCGACCGGATCCTCGTCATCCCCTACGTGATGCCCGGATTCGTGCTGGCGCGCGAGGTCTACCGCCGCACCAAGGGCATCGATTGGAGCCGCTACGACGGGATGGTGCTGCTGCATCATGGCGTCTTCTCCTGGGGCAACGACGCCAAGAGCAGCTACGAGCGCATGATCGAGCTGGTGAGCCGAGCGGAAGGGTTTCTGGAGCAGCGCAAGGCAACCACCGTTGCCCATCGCACCGGAGCCACCACCGTCACGGGCATCGAGGGAACGATCGCGCAGCTGCGCCACGCCGCCTCGAAGGCACGCGGCAGCGCCATGATCGTGCGGCTGGACGACAGTGCCGAGGCGGCCGGCTTCGCTGATCGGCCGGACGTCACCGATATCGCCACCCGAGGGCCGCTCACACCCGATCACGTCATCCGCACCAAGCCGCGCGCCATGGTGGTGAGCAGCGATCCCGCCGCTGACATCAGCAGCTACGCCACCGCCTACCAGGCGTACTACGAGCGCCACCAGCAGCCGGGGCAGACCATGCTGGACCCGGCGCCGCGCTGGGGCGTCTGGCCCGGCGTCGGCACCGTGACGCTCGGGCCGACGGCCAAGGATGCCGCGATCGCGGCCGACATCGTGCGGCACACCATCCGCGCCATCCAGTGGTCCGAGTC
>JANOFA010000925.1:0-1044 GCA_031413355.1 Gemmatimonadota bacterium
GCTTGGGATCTGTCCGCGGAACGCGCACGCCGAGCGCGCGGTGGGACCATCGGCCAAGAGGCGCGAGCAGGGAAGGGCGGCGCTCGGTGGGACCATCGGCCAAGAGGCGGGAGGAATACGAGGCCCGTCATCTCCGCCGCCCAACCGCCTAACCGCCCATAAGACGCCTCTACGACACCGTGAACTCCAGCACCATCCCATGCTCGTAATGCGGGCGGCCATCGCCTGACGCGGGGACCTGGCACAGCAGGAAGTAGCGCCCCGGAGGGAGGTCGATCGCCAGCCAGAGCTCTCGGCCTGGCGCCAGGTCGCCCAGCCCGCCGACGGGATCGACCGGCGGTAACCCTGCCTCACCGCCCTTGAGCCAGGCGAGATAATCGTCAACACTTGTCGAATCGGTCAGCCGGAAGATGTCGGCCTCGTGGGGCTCACTCCCTTCATTCACTATATGGAGGACCTGGCGGCCCGGCCGCAGCGTAGTCGACGGCAGAAAGGTGTAATCCCGCAGTGAAATCTCCGCGCTCGCCACCGGCGGCTCCGATGCCGCGCCCGTGGCAGCCGTGACCTCGAGGTCGTGAGCCATCCCCCGTCGCAGATGATCGCCCTTCCAGCACACAACCCCGTAGCGGCCCGGGGTGAGCTCGATCCACACGGTGGTCGAGTCGCCTGACAGAGTAAGACCGGGCCCGCCGATGTCGGTGGCAAAGGCGGGAAAGTCCACGTCGGCGCGGACACTGTCGACGTAGGCCGCGGCGCTTCCACCCGGATCGGTGAAGTGTACGATCAAACCCTCATGGACGTCTCGCCCCTCGTTCCGCAGGGTGAATTGCACCAGGCCTGCCGGGACGGAAACTGGCATCTCGTAACCGTACTCATGCGCTATCAGAGTCAACACCATCGGCGCCGCCGGAGTCGCCCGACAAGCCATGAGGGTGACGGGAGCCACTAGAAAGGCAAGCTGCGGGAGTGAGAAGGCCATCGGTGATCGCCTTGGTGTCAGGGATACCACACGATTCGGTGGTTTCAATCGCCCAACCGCCCAAC
>JANOFA010000926.1:0-3403 GCA_031413355.1 Gemmatimonadota bacterium
GATGGTGGACTACTACCGGGTGAGTCGGGAGGGCCGCGTCGTCTTCGGGAAGGGCGGCTGGTCCATCGCCTTTGGCGGCCGGATCCGGGCCGCGTTCGATCGGAGTGCCGCGCGGGCCGCGGAGGTCACCGCCGACCTGCACCGCTATTACCCCGCGCTCAAGACGGCTCCGATCACCCACGACTGGTCCGGCCCGATCGATCGATCCCCGATGGGATTCCCGCTCTTCGGCCACCTCGGCGGCCGGGAACACATCGTCTATGGTGTCGGCTGGAGCGGCAACGGGGTGGGGCCGAGCGTGATCGGCGGCAAGATCCTCGCGAGTCTTGCACTGGGGCGGCGGGATGAGTGGGGCACCACGCCGCGCATCAATCTGTCCCAGGGCCACTTCCCGCCGGAACCGGTGCGATTTCTCGGCGCTCATCTGGTCCGGGCCGCTGTCGTGCGCCGGGAGCGGGCGGAAAACGCCGACCGGCGGGCCAGCTGGCTGGTCCGCCGGATTGCCGCGCTCGCGCCGGCGGGGCTGGAGGACAAGGAATAGAGGCGCGCGCCTAACCGAGCGCCTTCAGCCCTGCGATCGCTTCCTCCATGCGCGTGAACACCGGCAAACCCGCCGAAGCAAGTGCCTGCCGGTAGGGCTCGTAGTCGCTCCCGGCATCCACCACCACACCAATCGTAATGCCATAAGGTTGGGACATGCCCGCCAGGGCCGCGGCAAAGCGTCCGCCTTCATCAGCGCCAGTGTGGAGCCGGCGCGTGAACGGTACCAGCCCGAGAATCACGATCTTCGCGGCCGTGCCCATGAGGACCCCCACCGCCTTCACGTAGCCGTCTTCGCTGGCCATGGGGGTGAGGTCCAGCGGCAGGCGACTGGCGACGAGCCCGCCGGGTCCTTCCCCTTCCAGCACAGCCTGAAGCCCTGCCGTCGCGGCGGAATCCAGACTCGCGGGGATGAGGGGCGGCACCAGCAGGTCCCCGGCGTTGACGCTTTCACATCCGGCATTGGTCACCACCGCCACCGGGCCGAGTCTCATGTCCGGGTAGGCGCCTAACCAGGCCAGCCCGGCATCGAAGGCCTGTTGGGTGGGAGCCAGGCAGAACCCCGCCCGCCTCGGAAGGGCCTCCTCCACCATCTGGTTTCCCGCGATCGCGCCGGTGTGGCTCGCGGCGGCGGCCTGTCCCGCTTCGGCGCGGCCGGCACGATAGAGCAGCAGGGTTCGGACCTGTGCCCGCAGTCGCGGACCAACCCGGGCCGTGGCCGTCAATTCACCGGGCCCGAATCCCTCGACATACAAACCGAGCACCAGAAATTCGGGATGAGCCTCCAGCGCCTCCAGGACATCGGGAAGGGCCACATCGAGCTGATTGCCCAGCGCGAGTGCGAGGCCTACGGGAAGGCGGGGATTCCGGGACAGACGGCTCAGCAGGAAGGCCCCGCTCTGACTGAGCAGGGCGACGGGTCCACCGTCCCGGGCAGGCGCTGCCAGTTTTTCCACCGGAATGAACGAGGTGTCCAGCTCACGAGCCGGAACCCAGTGACCCACGAAGTTGGGACCAAGCAGCGCCGGCGTCCAACGACCGTCCTCGCGAGCGCGCTGGAGCTCGGAGGTCATCCTTATACCCAACCCCTCGGTGTCGGCTCCATCCCCGATGCCACCCGCCACGAGAGCCACCACCCGCGCGCCGCCGCCGCGGGCCAGCAGCCGTGACACCGTTTCTACCGAGGCTCTGGCTGGAAGGGCGAGGATGAGAAGGTCCACCGGATCCGCCATCAGCGCTTCCACGTCCCGCAGGCATGGCAGATCCAGGAACTGCTCGTGGCCCGGCTTGATCAGCACCAGATTGCCGGAGAGCTCACGACAGCGACGAAGATTGTCCAGGATCGTTCGGCCGACTCCACCCTCCGCCGAGGACACGCCCGCCAGCGCCACACGATGGGGCTCGAGGAGCGCGGTGATAAACCCTGCCGGGGGTGCCCGCCGGCGTTGAGGGGCCGTGCCTCGCCTTCCGATGCCATCGAGCGGACGGGGCTCGCCGGCGCTGTCGAGCGCGACGGGACTCAACTCCACCATATCGAGTTGCCTAGCCTCGGCCAGATCACGGAGCAGCCAGAGGGACTCGAGGAAGGCGCGCAACCGAGCCTCGGTCGTCAGCGCCCGTGTGCCCCTGAGCGCACCCAACCAGATACGGCCGAGCAGGTGCCCACGCAATTCCTGGAGTGCCGTTTCAGGACTCATCATCGCCATGGGCCAGCACAGCGGCGGTACCGGCTCTGCGATGGCCTCGGCCTGAAGCCCTCCAAAGCCGAGGAGCAATGACCAGCCCCCCTCCCCATGGGTGAGGGAGACAAATGCTTCCGTCGGCAAGCCGTCGATTCTGGCAATTGCAATCCGCTCGCATACCATCGCCCCAATCCACTCGAAACCATCGGCTTCGATACGGAGCTTCATCTCCGTTGCGGCGGATTCCAATGCCGGGAGGTGGTAGGGCGGGAAGCGCACGGCGCCGAGTTCGGACTTGTGGAGCAGGCCCCTTCCCTGCCCTTTGAGCACGATCGGTTCGTTGGACTCGAAGGGCAGCGGCTGGCCCAGCATTCCATGACGCGGTGGCTTCAGCCCGGCCCGTGTCAGCAGGCCATAGACCTCAGGCTCCGAGAGGAAGCCGGGAACGGCAGCACCAGGGGTCATGCATGTACTTCAGTGGTGTGGCGAAGGCCGGCGGCGAAGGCGGCCTCATTGAGCGGGAGGAGTGCGGGCTTGTCCTTGAGCACCGCCTTGAGCGTGGCAAGGAAAGTTTCCGGTGGGAACACTCCGGTGGCGGCCTGTAGCGCACCCAGAGCGACGATGTTCTTCACCATCGGTCGCTGCAGCTTCGTCGCGAGGGCGGTGAACGGTGCGCCGATCACGCGACGTCCTGGAGGCATCGGCGGCAGGTCTTCGATGATGGTGGAATCGTAGAGAATCAGGCCGCCTTCCCGCACGCTGGGTGCGAATTTCACCAGGCTCGGCGAATTGAAGGCGACAAGCACGTGGGGATTCGGGGCGGCGGGATTGAGCACCTCGGTTTCGGCGAGATGGACATCCGCATAGGAGGTCCCGCCGCGGCTTTCGGGGCCGTAGCTGGGGATGAGGGTGGCGTCGAAGCCTTCGTCGATGGCTGCCCGCGCCAGGAGCAGGGCCGCCGTCTGGGCGCCGTCGCCACCGGAACCGGCGAGCTTGAAGCCGATATCACGGCCACCCAGATGCATCGGGAATCCCTTTGCGTGGCGGGGCACCGTGTCCTGATCCGCGCCCATCATGCCAAGCACCTTCTCAGGCTCGAAGCTGGGAGCCTTGCGGTCCCACCATGGCTCCACGGCCAGGTCCTTTTTGACGCCGAGCGGGTAGATGGGCTCCACGTACTC
>JANOFA010000927.1:0-13697 GCA_031413355.1 Gemmatimonadota bacterium
GAAGCCCGCCGGCTCGCGCTGGCGAGTTTCGGCACATGGAAGGGCCTGCGACCCGCGCCGCTGCCGGCCAAGGGGCCTGCCCCCGCCGGACGCAGCATCCTCCTGGTCCACCAGGCGGGGGCGCAGGATGCGCAACTCTTCATCGGCGCAACGACTTCAGCGGGCTCGGACAGCTCGCGCTACGCCACCGCGGTCCTCAACCGGATTCTGGGCGAAGGCCGGTCGCACCGCCTGAGCCGCGCCCTGGGCCGGGACCATCTCTGGGCCACATCCGCCGGTTCCGCCTTCCTCCGAACGGCCCGGCTCGGCGTCTTCCGTGCGACGGCGCAAGTCACCTCCGAGGCCGCCGACTCGGCAGTGCAGGAAGTCCTGGCCCAGTTCGCCCTGTTGCGTACCGAATTGGTTCCGGTGCGGGAACTCGAACGCGCCCGCGATGCGGTCACTGGCAGCTTCGCACTCCGGCTCCAGACCGCGAGTCAGCTGGCCAGCGCCATCACCGAGGCTCGCCTCCTCGGTCTCCCGCTGAGCTACCTCAATAGCTTCCGCCTCAAGGCCACCATGATCAGTGCCGCGCAGGTTCGGGCCGCGGCGCGCCGGACCTTCGCCGAGGTTGGGTTGACGATTGTGGTGGTCGGGGATGCCGGGCGGCTGCATCGCCGCCTGGGCGCCATCGCCCCGGTGCAGATCTTCGCGAGTGACGGCCGGGAGCTCACGCCGGCCGACGTCGAGCCGCGCAGCAGCGCGCTGACGTATAACCTCGCCCAACTTCCGGTGGGGACCGATTCACTGGTGATCGTGGCGCAGGGCCAGCCGGTCGGCATGCAGGTGACGCAGGTGAACCGAGCCGGCGACAGCGTGGTCTACATCGAGCGCAGCGCACTCACCACATCGCTGTCGCAGACGACCACCATCGTCTTTGACTCCGCCGGCCGGATGCGCCAGGTCACCCAGGTCGGCAAGGTACGCGGCCAGGACACGCGTATTTCACTTGACTACAGGGGAGGCCGAGTGCGTGGCTCGGCCCTCATCGTGGCCCGTGACGGCCCGCGGACGTTTACGGTGGATACCGCCGTCGCCGGTGCGGTGGTGGACGACAACGCCATCCAGGCGCTGATTCCCGCCCTGCCCCTCGCCCTCAACACCCGATGGGCATTCAACGTGTTCGCGTCGGGCGAGAACCTGGTGCGGCCGATGTTGCTCACCGTGGCGGACCTGACCCGCGTCACTGTTCCCGCGGGCACCTTCGAGGCGTACCGCGTCGACCTCGATGGCGGCCCGCAGCAGGTGAGTTATTACGTCACCCGACAGCCGCCCTATCGCATTGTTCGATTGACCATCGCGAACACCCCGGTGGAATTCCTCGCCGTGCCGGCGGATACCAGCGCCAGGAGCACTCCATGATCAGGCCGTTCACCACCCCCCGCGGCGCCCTCGCGCTGCTTCCTCTGCTGGTGGCCGGCTGCGCCGCTGGTGGAGGTGGGGCCGCAGCCGGCATCAAGTTGCCCGCACCCGCGGCCGGAGCAAACACGCCGAGTTGGGAGCGGGCCCAATACCCCTCCACCTACCGGCGCCGGCCGAACCCCCCAGTCCTGATCACCAACGCCACAATCATGACTGCCGCCGGTCCCGAACAGCGCGGCAGCATCCTGTTCCAGGATGGCAGGATCGTGGCGATCGGGCCCACGCTGGCCACTCCGGCGGGTGCCTCGGTGATCGACGGGACCGGCAAGTTCGTGACTCCGGGCCTGATCGACGACCACAGTCACCTCGGAGTCTATTCCGCGCCCGGTACCTTCGGTGAGAACGACGGGAATGAAGCGACCAACCCGGTCACGGCAGAGGTCTGGGCCGAACACAGCTTCTGGCCGCAGGATCCCCAGATACCCCTCGCGATCGCGGGTGGCATCACCACGATTCAGGTGCTCCCCGGCTCCGCCAACCTGATCGGCGGCCGATCGGCGGTTGTGCGCCTCATCCCCGCCCGCACCGTGCAGGAGATGAAATTTCCCGGCGCGCCCTACGGGCTCAAGATGGCGTGCGGCGAAAATCCCAAGCGGGTCTATCAGAGCCGCGGTCCGTCCACCCGCATGGGCAACATGGCGGGCTACCGTGCCGCGTATATCAGCGCGGAGGAGTATCGCCGGAAATGGGATACATGGCTCAAGGACCGGAAGGGCGATCCCCCAGCCCGTGACCTGAAGCTCGAAACGCTGGCCGATGTGCTGCGCGGGAGGATCCTGGTTCACAATCACTGCTACCGCGGTGACGAGATGGCGCAGATGCTCGATCTCGCGACTGAATTCGGCTTCAAGATCCGTTCGTTTCATCACGTGGTGGAGGGATACAAAGTCGCCGACCTGCTCGCCCGAGCGGGCACCGCGGCATCGGTCTGGGCCGACTGGTGGGGCTTCAAGATGGAAAGCTTCGACGGTATTCCGGAGAACCCTGCCCTGATCCAGCAGGCCGGTGCGCGCGCCATCATTCACTCCGACAGTCCCGAGGGGATCCAGCGGCTGAACCAGGAGGCCGCCAAGGCGATGTATTCCGGCAACCGGGCGGGCATCCCGGTGACTCGCGAGCAGGCCCTCCGCTGGATCACAGCCAATCCCGCGTGGGCGCTGGGCATCGACAGCGTGACCGGGACACTCGAGCCGGGCAAGGCGGCTGACGTCGTGCTGTGGTCCGGCGACCCCTTCTCGATCTACAGCCGGGCGGAGCGGGTATACAACGACGGCTGGCTGGTCTTCGACCGGAACGATCCGGCCCACCAGCTCAAGACCGACTTTAATCTGGGCCAGACAGCGCCAGGGGTGGGACGGTGAGCGCGATGACTCGATGTGGCGGAATGGCCCTGATGGGGGTGCTCGGCGCGTTGCCGCTGACGGCACAGACCGTCGCCATCACCAACGCGACGGTCTATCCGGTCAGCGGCCCGAAGCTCGATAGCGCCACGGTCCTGATCCGCGATGGACGGATCGCCGCGATTGGCCGGGTGGTGAGCATCCCGGTCCAGGCCCGGATAATTGACGGAACCGGCAAAGTCATTACGCCCGGCCTGGTGCATGTCCAGGGCGCCCTCGGACTTGGCGTCGGCCGCGCGCTGGCCGAAGAGACCGACGAGGAGTACACCGCCATCGGCGGAACCACGGATGGGGAGCATGAAGGCGACGTAAGCGCCGCTTTCAACGTTCTCGCCGCCATCGATCCGAACGCCGTCGCTATCCCGATAGCACGGATGGGTGGCGTCACATCGGCGCTGACCATGCCGACGTCAGGCCTCGTCGCAGGTCAGGCCGTGCTGATTCACCTGACCGGCCAGCACAGCGCTGACATGGTGCTCCTCACACCCGCGGCGATGGTCGCCGACCTCGGCGACGGAAGTCGGAGCGCCGGCGGCGGAAGCCGCGCCGGCGCCCTGGCCCGTTTGCGGGCACTCCTCACCGACGCGGCAATTCTCCGCCGGCGCCGGGCCGACTACGATCAGAATCGCATCGGCCAGCTCTCCGCACCCGCTGATCAGCTTGAGGCGCTCTATCCGGTGCTGGATGGCCGCCTGCCGCTCTACGTCAACGCCAACCGCCAGAGCGACATCGAGAACGCGCTCGCGCTCACCGCCGATTTCCGGCTTCGCCTCATTCTTCGGGGAGGCGCCGAGGCGTGGCGCGTGGCCGCCCGGATCGGGCGAGCAGGGGTGCCGGTGGTGATCGACACGCGGGACAACATCCCGTCCTTCGACGGGCTGCAGGCACGGTCCGATAATGCCGCGCTGCTCCGCGAGGCCGGCGTGACCGTCATCGTTGCCGGACAGGATCCGGGTGGGCAGATGAACCTGCGCTTCGAGGCGGGGCATGCCGTGCGCAACGGCATGAGATGGGACGACGCCCTCGAGGCAATCACCGCCGCGCCGGCGCGGGCATTCGGCCTGGCCGACCGGCTGGGGACGCTGGAGCCAGGCAAGCTGGCTGACATTGTGGTGTGGAGTGGCGATCCGTTCGAGTTCTCGACCGCGGCCGAGCTGGTGTTCATCGACGGGGTGGAGATGTCTCTCAAGAGCCGGATGACGGAGCTGCGCGACCGCTACAAGACGCTGCCGCCGACCTACTGATCCGAGCCCGTCGGATCACGACAATGGCGCCGCAGCTGCTCGCGGCGCCATTCGGCGTTCATCCCTCCGGAACACCGGATTACAGCTTCACGACTTCCGCTTCGCCAGTCGGGGTACCTGCTGGAGCAGGCGTCTCGTTCACCGTGACCACCTCGCCTTTGGTGGTCGCCATCTCCCGCTCAACCCGGGTGATGGACTGGTCGAGGGTGTCCATCCGGCCCAGCCATGCTTCCCGCTCCGCCTGATCGACCTGCCGGCCACGCTCCATTTGGTGGGTAAGGTAGCCCAGCCTGGTCGCCGCCTCATCCCGCTCGCGCTTGAGCCGGAACCGCTCCAGCTGCAACCGGCCCTCATCCACGGCCACCTGGGCCCGCTTGCCGAACGACTCCAGCTCCTGATTCAACCGCTCGAAGATTCCCGGCATCGCTTGCTCCTGAAGGCGAGAAGACCAATCTAACGGAGGGAGCATCGGATCTGTTTCATCGGGGAACTGACGCTGAGGGACAAGCGAAAGGGCCGGGAACGGTCCCGGCCCTCATCAGACTGCGCTCGGCTGCCGGCTACTTGGCGGCGACCAGCTCCGGCGGATGCACCGACACTTTCATCCGCTTCTTGTCCTTGTGCTCGAACTTCACGACCCCGTCCACCAGCGCGAACAGCGTGTCATCCGTCCCGCGGCCGACATTCTTGCCGGGATGGAACTTGGTGCCCCGCTGACGCAGGATGATGTTGCCGGCGATGACGCGCTCGCCACCGTAGTGCTTGACGCCAAGGTACTGGGGATTGCTATCGCGACCGTTGCGGCTGGAGCCGACACCCTTCTTGTGAGCCATGGTATCCTCACCCCACCAGCACGTCGGTGATCCGAACTTCGGTGTACTTCTGGCGATGACCGGTCTTCCGCTGATAGTTCTTGCGGCGCTTGAACTTCCAGACGTAGATCTTGTCGGCCTTGATCATGCCGAGGACTTCGGCCTTCACCTTGGCGCCCTTCACCAGCGGCGCGCCGGCGGTGATGGTATCGCCGTTGGACGTCAGCAGCACCTCGTCAAAGGTGAGCTTGCTGCCGGGCTCCGCATCCGCCATGAGCGGCAGCTGGAGGGTCATGCCTTTTTCGGCCCGGAACTGCTTGCCCAGGGCACGGAAGATCGCGTACATGGAAAACTCGCTGTCAGGGCGCCGTACAAGAGCCCGCAAGTATAGGCGGGGACGTGAGCTAGGGCAAGGGGCAGGCGACCCGGTCCCTCCGACTAGGCGACGGCGTACATCTCGGTCACATCCCGGCCGCCGGGGCGGCTCATGAGGCGGAACTCATCGACCCGCATCATCGGATCGTCGCGCAGTTCCAGCTCCAGCCCGGTGGCCTTGCCCAGGGTGGTAATCAGTCGCGGCTCCTCCTCCAGCAGGTAGAGCGCCACCTCGGGATGGAGCCGGATGGCCAGCTGTCGCTCCCGCCGCTCACGACCGGCCCGCTTGAGCGAGCGTTCCAGCCGCCGGGCGATGACCTCCGGGGTGAAGATCCGGGCAGTCCCGTCGCAGGCGGGGCATTCGGTGGTCATGGAGTGCCACAGCGACGGGCGCACCCGCTGCCGGGTCATCTCGATCAGCCCCAGCTCCGAGACCGCGAAGGCCTTGGTCCGGGCCCGGTCGCGGCCCAGGAAGCTGCGCAGCTCCTGCAGCACCTTTTCCCGGTTGGCCCGGGTCTCCATGTCGATGAAATCGCAGACGATGATCCCGCCGATATCGCGCAGGCGGATCTGGCGGGCGATTTCGCGCGCCGCCTCCATATTCGTCTTGAAGATCGTCTTCTCCGGGTCCTTCTTGCCGATATTGCGGCCGGTGTTCACGTCGATCGAGACCAGTGCCTCGGTCGGCTGGATGATGATGTAGCCACCGGTGGGCAGCTCACAGCGCGCCTTGAACAGGGCGCGAATCTCGCTCTCGATGTCATACTTGTCGAACAGCGGCACCGTCTCGTTATAAAGGCTGGCGCGCGACATGAGGTCGGGATCGACCTGCTGGAGGTACTGCTCGACTTCGTTGTACAGCTCGCGGGAGTCAACGTGGAGGGCGTCGACCTTGTCACTGAAGAGGTCGCGGATGATGCCGCGGGTGAGACTGGTCTCGCGCTGCACCAGCGCCGGGGCCCGCACGAACGTCTTCTTGCGGTTGATCTTCCGCCAGGAATTGAGCAGCGATTCCACTTCGCGCTTGAAATGGTCCTCCGTCACCCCTTCGGCGACGGTGCGGATGATCATCCCGCCGGCATCGCTGGGAAGGAGGCTGCTGACGAGCTCGCGCAGCTTGGAGCGGAGTTCCTTGCTCTCGATCTTGAGGCTGACCCCCACCTTGGAGGCGTAGGGCATGTAGACCAGAAAGCGGCCGGCCAGCGAGATCTGGGCAGTCACCCGGCAGCCCTTGGTGCTGATCGGCTCCTTGGTGACCTGCACCAGCAGGGTCTGACCCTTCTTCAGGATATCGCCAACGTCGGGGACCTCCCGCCGTGAACGCGGTTCGCGCTGGCGCGGCTCGGCAGCACCGCCGTTGCCGTTGCGGCCGCGCTTGCCGCGCTTCCCGCCTTCGGCGGAGGGCTCGGCCTCCTCCTCCGCGTCGGTGGCCTCGAATGCCTCGTCGCCCTCTTCACCATCGGGTTCCTCGTCCTCCTCCGGCTCCAGGAGGTCGGAGGCGTGGAGAAAGGCGCTCTTCTCCAGCCCGATATCAACGAAGGCGGCCTGAATCCCGGGCAGTACCGCCTCGACCCGTCCCAGGTAGATGTCGCCGACGATCCGCCGGTGATCCGGACGGTCCACCAGCAGTTCGACGAGGCGGTCGTCCTCGAGTATGGCCACGCGGGTTTCCCGCTGGCCGCCGTTGATCAGGATTTCGCGTTTCACTCGGAGAAACCTCGGCTGGGCACTTCGGACCCCGGCAGGCTTGCGCGCGCCCCGGATCCGTCGCACCGGTCAGCAATGTCAGGGACCCGGCGCGCGGACAAGACGATAGTCCCCGCGCTCGGGTCTGTCCCGCCAACCCGGTTCGGGCTCGGTGGGACGTGGGAGGAAATGAACCAGAGGTGTTGGGCCGGCGGCCCGGTGCGAGACGCGGGAGCGCGTCCATGGCATGCACCGGGCGGAGCCGTGAATATGAACGGAACAAAGGCGGGACAGTCGCCAGTGGCGACCGCCCCGCAAGTCGTGGCCGAGCCCCGAGTAGCCACCCCTGAAGCAGGAGGGGAGCTACGCGACTGATGATCCGGGAACCGAGCCAAGTGGGAAGCACGGGCTAAAGATAGGAATGGATTAGGGTTAGGGCAACTGCGGAGGTCCGACCTCCAGTGAGCGGTCCCGGCCGGACGGGAGATTACCCGGGAGTCGCCGCCAGGAGCACGGTACCTGAGCGATGCAGGGAGCGATGGCCGCTGGCATCGGCGAGCTGCAACTCACCTCGCGGTGTGATACCGACCGCCCTGCCCGCCGCCGGCTCGGCGATCTGGCGTCCGAGAAGCCAGTCCCGCCCGTGAAACGCCGCAAGCTCGGCGTCGGAGAGTACACCTTTCGACCGGGAGGCACGAACAATCGCTCGGGCGACCAGCGGCGCGAGCCCACCGGGGTTGGGAGCGGCGCCGGTTTCGCCCAGACTGATCGCCACCGTCGACAGCTCAGCCGGAATTTCATTGCGCACATTGAGCCCGATGCCAACCGCAACCCAGCCCACGGCCCCGCCCTGCCAGCGCGCCTCACAGAGGATGCCGCCCAGCTTGCGGTCGTGGAGCATGAGATCGTTGGGCCACTTGAGGCGGAGTGGAAGTCCGGTGATGACCGCCTCGAGCGCCTCGCAGACGGTGAGCGCCACCCGCAGGCTCAGTACTTCAAGCGCGGGCTCCGTCTCCGGCCGGCAGAGCACGCTCATCCACAACCCACCCGCAGGGGAGGCCCACCGCCGCCCGCGGCTCCCCCGCCCCACGGTCTGTACGTCCGCCACCACGGCGGTGCCTTCCGGCGCGCCAGCGGCGGCGAGCGCGTGCAGGTCGTCCTGGGTCGAGACTGTGGTCGGAACGCAGTGGAGCGTGGGGCGCGGCTCAGCCGTGCCTGAGTCAGGCAACAGGGAGGACCTGCCGGCTGTAGAACCAGAGCAGCAGGGCTCCGAACGCGATGCGGTACCAGGCGAACACAGCGAACGGGTGGTGGGCGACGTAGCGGAGGAAGGCGCGTACGATGATCAGGGCGGAGATGAACGAGACGATCAGGCCGACGGCAAAGACCGGCACATCGGCCGCATGCAACGCGTCCATGCTCTTCAGGAGGTCGTAGCCAGCGGCGGCGGCGAGCACCGGCACGGCCAGCAGAAAGGAAAACTCCGTCGCGGCAACGCGACTCAGACCCAGGGCATAGCCTCCCATGATGGTCGAGCCGGAGCGGGAGACCCCGGGGATCAGTGCCAGCACCTGGGCGAGCCCGATCGCAAGGGCGGTCAGGGGCCGGATACCGGCGACACTCTCGACCCGTGGCGCCGGACGGAGTCGTTCGATGACCAGCATCAGCACGCCACCGACGACCAGCGCCCACGCGACCACCACGGGGGTGAACAGATACTGCTTGATCCAATGGTGCGTGAGCAGTCCGACGACGGCGGCGGGCAGGAAGGCGATGAATAGGTTGACCAGCAGGCCGCGGCTCTCGGGATCGGCCGCACGGCGGACGAGATTGAGGAACTGTGCCCGGTAGATCCATACCACCGCGAGGATGGCACCAAGCTGAATGAAGATCTCGAAGGTCTTGGCCCGCTCGCCGGTGAAGTGAAGCCAGTCGCCGGCGACAATGAGATGACCGGTAGACGAGACGGGGATGAACTCGGTGATGCCTTCCACCAGGCCGAGCAGGACGGCGGAGATCAGGTCATCGGTCATCCGCCGATCGCCTCGAGGTAGAGCGCCTCGTACATCGGAACGACCCGATCGGCAGAGAAGGACCGTGCCTGCGCCAGGACCGCATCGACCATGGTCGCGTAGCGGACGGGATCCTGCAGCAGCTCCACCGCACGTCGGCCCATCGCCTCGACCGAACCAGGCAGTTCGAGAATGCCGCTGCGACCATCCTCGATCACCTCGATCAGGCCACCGACCTTGCTGGCCACGGCGGGCACCCCACAGGCCATCGCCTCCAGCGCCGCGAGGCCGAATGACTCCGACTGCGAGGGTAGCAGGAAGAGATCGCTGGCCTGCAGCAGACTGGCGACCCGGTCCAGCCGGCCCAGGAAGCGCACATCGGCCAGAATGCCCAGCTGTTCCGCTTCGTTTTCCGCGTCCCGGCGCTCGGGGCCATCGCCCACCATCAGCAGCGTCGCGGGCATGGCCTTCCGGATCCGGGCGAAGATACGCACCACATCCTTGACCCGTTTGACCTCACGGAAGTTGGATATGTGGGTGATCACCTTGTGGTTTCCGGGGGCGAAGGCGTCGCGGCTCGCGGCGGGATCGGGCTGGTATTCCTCGAGGTTCACGAAATTCGGAATGACCCGCACGTTGCAGCCGACACAGCCGAAGGTGCGGTAGGTCTCGTCCCGCAGGAAGCTGGAGACCGCGGTGACCTCGTCCGACCGTTCGATGGAGAACTTGGTGATGTCGTAGAAGCTCGCCTCCTGCCCCACGAGGGTGATATCCGTCCCGTGCAGGGTCGTGATCACTCGGATCGGTCGCTCGCTGGCCAGCATCTCGCGCGCGAGCCAGGCGGTCGTGGCATGGGGAATCGCGTAGTGCACATGGAGGACATCCAGATGCTCCCGGCGGGCGACTTCGTACTGCTTCGAGGCCAGCGCGAGATCGTAGGGAAAGTGATCGAAGAGCGGATAGTGCGAGATCGCCGTGTCGACTTCGTGAAAGAAGACCCGCTCGGCAAACCCGCGCAGCCGGAACGGCGAGGCGTAGGAGATGAAATGGACCTCATGACCGCGGCGTGCGAGCGCCAGGCCGAGCTCGGTCGCAACCGCTCCGGATCCACCGTAGGTGGGATAACAGGTGATGCCGATCTTCATGGGCGGGGCTGGAGTCGGAAGTCTGGCATTCGGGCGGTTGGCGATGGGCGCTATGCGGAAAGGAACATGCCTGGGCACCAGCGGACAATACTAGCAGACCGAAGTCGCGGCGTCACCACGTCGCGCTGAGCTGTGGTCGGAGGCTGCGGCAACATCTGGTCCGCCTCTCGCCTACCGCCCATCGCCGGCCTCCAACTCCACATTGGCCCACGCCTGCGCAATGACCCGCGCCAGCTCCTCCGGCGGCCGGGTGGCATCGAGGGTCAGGATGTCACCACTCAACTGGTGGCGGAACCAGGTCTCCTGCCGTTTGGCGTACTGCCGGCTCGCGATGGCGACCGCCAGGGCAACGCTCTCCCGGGGGCGCTGGCCGTGCAGGAACTCGACGGCTTCGCGCGGACCGATGGCGTCGAGTCCGGCCGAGCCGGCGACCGCGCCATCGGCCAGCAGCGCTGCGACCTCCTCGATCATCCCCTGCCGCACCATTTCTTCGGCGCGCGCGCGAATCCGCTGATGCAGGATGGCGCGTGGCGCCGTCAGGACGACATACCATGGCGTGAGGATGCCCTGCGAGCGCGCCTGCGCCTGCCAGTAGGAAAGCGGTTGGCCGGTGAGGAGGGCGACCTCGATGGCGCGTGCCGCCCGCTGTCGCCCGCCGCCGGCGTAGCCGGGATCAAGCCGCGAGGCAAATCGGATGAGATCGCCATTGGAGAGCTGCTCGGTCCACGCGGCGAGCGAGCGGCGCTGCTCGGCCGGTAACGGCGGTTCGGCGAAGAGGCCGTCGACCAGCGCCTTGATGTACAGCCCGGTGCCACCAACGATGACGGGCCATCGGCCCCGCTCCCGGATCGAGGCGATCCAGCCGGGAGCATCCTTGGCGAATCGGCCCACGCTGTAGCGCTCGCCAGTCGAGACGAGATCCAGTCCATGGTGCGGGACGCGCTGCAGCCATTTGCGCGGCGGCTTGGCGGTGCCGATGTCGAGCCGGCGGAAGACCTGGCGGGAATCGGCCGAGATGACCTCGAGCGGCCAGTGGGCGGCAAGCGCCAGGGCGACGGCCGTCTTCCCGATCCCGGTCGGACCGACCAGGACTGCGGTTCTAGCGCCGGCCAAAGCGGCGCTCCAGCTCCTCCCGGGGCAACTGCACGATCGTCGAGCGGCCGTGCACGTCGTGCGGCGGGAGGGCGCAGGCGAAGAGCCGGGCGAGCAGCTCGCGCTGCTCCCGTTCGTCGAGTCGTTCGCCCCCCTTCACCGCGGCGCGGCAGGCGTAGGTGGCGGCGAATCGCTCGAGGCGATTGGCCCAGCCACCGAATCGGCCGCGCGCCAGGTCGGCGACCATCTCCTGGAAGCAGCGCGCGGCGTCAAACCGCGGATGCGGCGTGGGGACGGCATGCAGCGCCACGGTTCGGCCACTGAACGCCGCGACCTCGAAACCCACCCGTTCAATCGGCTCGCGATAGTTTTCAACCGCGTCCTGCTCCTCATCGGTCAGGTCGAGCGTGATGGGCAGGAGCAGTCGCTGGCCCGCGAAACCGCCCTGCTCGATCTTCGCCATGACCTCCTCGTACAGGATCCGCTCGTGAGCCGCGTGCTGGTCGACGAAGACAAGGCCATCGGGGCCCTCGTAGATCAGATAGGTATCGAAGGCCTGCAGCACTTCGGGGATCGTGGGAGCGACGGGCGCCGCCGGGCCGGAGGGATCGACGGTGAAGTCCGCCATCTCATCTGGGCCGAAGAGATCGTCACCCGGCGCACTGGCCGGGGATCCCGGATGCTCCGCTGGTCTGGTCCAGCCCCGCGTGACCACCGCGGCCGCCTCGAGCTTCCCCAGCGCGTCCCGCACCGCTTCCTCCACCACCCGCTCGACGCCGATGCGGTCGCGGAAGCGGACCTCGAGCTTGGCGGGATGCACGTTGACATCCACGTCGGCGTCGGTGGTTTCGACCTGAAGGAACAGCGAGGGACGATCGCCGGGATGAATGGCGGAGCGATACCCCGCCTCCGCAGCGCGGACGAGGAAAGCATCGCGGAATGGCCGGCCATTGATGAACAGCTGGGTCCGCCGGCCGGTCGGCTGGGCATCCGCCGGTCGCTGGATGAAGCCTGAGACCCTGAAGTTGCCGACAGCATACTCGACCGGCACGAGCGAACGGGCGATATCGGCGCCCCACACCGATTCCAGTCGCTCAGCGGGCTGCTGGGCCGGCGGCACCACGAGGCGGGTGCGCCCGTCGAACGACAGCTCGAAGCCCGCTTCGGGATGCGCGAGGGCCAGTGTGGCGACGGCTTCGTAGGAGGCGCGCGATTCACTGGAGACTGAGCGGAGGAACTTGCGCCGTGCCGGGGTATTGAAAAAGAGGCCCCGCACCGTGATCGTCGTGCCCCGCTGCCGGGCGACCGCCCCGACCCGCTCGACTCTTCCGCCACTGACCTCGATGTCGGTCCCCTCTCCCTCGCCATCGGCGGAGACGAGCTGCAGCCGGGAGACGGAGGCAATGGCGGGCAGCGCCTCACCGCGGAAGCCGAAGGTGCGCACACCCACGAGGTCGGCGGCACTCCGGATCTTGCTCGTCGCATGACGGTCGAGGGCGAGGACCGCATCTTCGCGTCCCATGCCGGAGCCGTCATCACTCACCACGATCAGGGTCTTGCCGCCCTGCTCGAGGTCGATGCGAATCCGGGTGGCGCCGGCATCCAGCGCGTTTTCGACCAGCTCCTTGACCGCGGAAGCGGGGCGCTCGACGACTTCACCGGCGGCGATCTGGTCGGCGACGGTGTCCGGCAGGATGGCAATGCGGCGGGTCATGCCCAAAGATACTCCCGAGTCAGTGGCCAGCCTCCGGGCCAATGGCGACGAGTTCGCCGGCCTGTATCCACCCCTGCTGCCCGCCGGGCACGCCGACCCGCACCCACGCACCGCGCGTGGTCAGGACCCGAACGGTGCTGAGGCGGGCGACTTCCCCCACGCCGGGCGCACGCTCATGCGGGGAGAGGCGCAGCGTCTCGTTGCCCACCGTGAGCGCGATCGGCCGACGATACCAGCCTTCCAGCCCCACGCCAGCAGACACGAAAAGCACACCGCCCGCCAGCAGCACAACCCAGCGGCCGCGCAGCCGGCGTCCGACGAGCACACCGATGGCCCCGGTCAGCCACGCCACGAATCCCAGCAGCCACAGCTCATCGGGGTTGAGTGGGGCCACCCACAGCTCCGTCGCCGCCGCCGCATCTGACGGCGGCACCAGTGCGAGGGCCCGGCTGACGCTACGATCCCGTGGCCTCCACCGGGCCGCCTCGGTCCACGCCGCCAAGGCCAGCGCATCATCGCCGGCCCGCCATGCCGCTGCTCCAAGGTTGAGCCAGGCGGCGCCGTGGCTTGGTGCCGCCAGCGCCTGCCGGTGAAACCCCTCAGCCGCCGCGCGGTAGGCGCCCGCTTGATAGAGCTGCTCGGGCGAAGTCTGGGATTCGCCCCGGACGACAGAGATGCCGAGCAGCAGCATCCCGACGAGTCCCGCCCGCCGCTGCCACCGTGGTCCAGCGGGACGGTCGCGCTCCCCCAGCGTCG
>JANOFA010000928.1:0-1525 GCA_031413355.1 Gemmatimonadota bacterium
TGAGCCGGGCAGGCCTGGGGTCCATCAATCTGGCGCAGGATATCTCGTTCACCGCGGGCAGTACCGGGTTGATTGCCGCCGGTCCCAACGGCGTGGGCCAGCCCCTCGCCGGGCTCATCTCGCCGGCGTACCCCGGGGCGACCGTCGGCAACGGTGGCCCGATGAACAACGCCGGGCAGATCTTGACCCAGGTCATGATCGGCCGCAGTCAGCGGGTGATGACGATGACGCCGGTTACCCCCTGCGGGAGCAATTGCCTAGTGTCGGGCGCGCTGGTGATGAACGCAGTGTTCGTGCAGGACCCGGCGTTCCCGGGGAGCTGCTTCCAGGGCGGGAAGATGTACACCACGGCTACCGTGACATCGACGTTTACCGACGAGAACGGGGCGGCGCTGGCCAACGTCCAGGTCAGTGGTCGGTTCCTGGACGACTACTGGACCAACACCCCCGTCAGTGGCACCACCAACGCCTCTGGGGTCGTGGCCTTCAACTTCAGGGATCTCTGCGGAGTGGGCGCGATTGCCTTCCTGATCGACAAGGCTACTCTGGGCACCCGCACGCTGGATCGGACCCGGGGAGTCCTGTCCACTTGGCAGATCCCCACCATCGCACCGGTCAACCAGTCGCCGGTGGCGCGGTGGACCGTGAGCTGCCAGCCAGCGCCGGCCCACGTCTGCACCTTCAACGGCACCGGCTCGAGCGATCCCGACGGCACCATCGTCGGCTACAAGTGGACCAACGCTGCCGGGACGACCCTCTCGACGCTCGCGACCTTCACCCGGACATTCCCGAGCGGCGGCAAGCGTACCTGGAGCCTGACGGTCACCGACAACGGCGGCAAGACGGGCAAGCTGACCAAGACCTTCACCGTGCCCTGAACCGGCCGGAGCGTCACTCAAACGGCCGCCGGGTCCCGCGAGGGGTCCGGCGGTCTGGCTTTCCCGGGAACTGCTACGGCACCTCGTCGTACAATTCCTGACTCGTCCCCACCCAGGAGGCATGGCAATGCTCAGCACGACAACGGCCAGCATGACGATCGTGCTGGTGCTCCTCGCCGCCTGCGGGGATCAGGGCCCCGGAGCGACCGTGTACCAGCTCCGTCAGCTCAACGGCACGTCGCTACCCTACGTCGATACCCTTGGCTGTTGCGTCTACGACGGCGGGAACCTCCGACTCGACGACGACGCCTACAGCGTGCACATCTGGTTTCACAACCAGGGGAACGCGTTGAGTGACACCGCGTTCGAGGTCGGCGGCTACCAGCTATCCGGCGACTCGCTCTTCTTCACTCCCACCAGCGCCAATGTTCCCCTCAGCCTCTACGGGGCCACCCGCTCCGGCGATACCGTGCACCTCAAGCTTGGTGGTGACGGCCCCGGCGCGGCGGATCAGTTTTCGGCACACTTTGTACGATGAGGAGCTGGCAAGTGGCAGCGAGCAGCTGAACGCCAACGGCCAACGGCTGCCCCTACCCCTCCCGCTCAAATCGCCCCACCCATTCCCCGGGCAGTGCCGTCCCCTCCCG
>JANOFA010000929.1:0-5944 GCA_031413355.1 Gemmatimonadota bacterium
GTACCGCGCGTACATGCGGTAGTAGATCCAGGGCATCACGGTCAGTTGCCGGAACGTCCCCGTGGGGCTCAGCGTGCGGGCCGAAGTCTCCAGGACGGCGTTGCGGAGTTCTTCCGGGAACGACGGCAGCGGTAGCCCCGACAGGACGTGATCGACCTGCGTGATGTTACGCTCGGCGAGATACTTATCGAAGATGGTCGCGTCGCCCTGAATAACGTCCAGGTTCGGCACGCCCTGGAAGCGAGACTGGAGTCGGCCGCAGAGAGTCGGGTCGAGTTCGATGACAACGACCCGCGTGTGCGGCTTGACGCGTTTCACCATCTGGGCCGTAATCGGCCCGGTGCCGGCACCGAGTTCGATGATGCACTTCGCCGCATCCCAGTCGATGCCGTCGATCATCTTCCGCGCCATCGGACCGGAACTCGGCGCGAAGGATGCAATCTTCCGCCCCTGCGTGAAGAACGCCTTCATCATCAGCCACCAGTCCGGCCCACGCGTGCGGGAGACGGGTGGTGCCGGCCGGGCCATCCTGTTTGACAAGACCCCTGAGGCCAACTGGAAGGTGGCGTGGCATCAGGACGTGACGATCCCGGTTCGTGAACGCCTGGAACGCCCAGGGTTCGGTCCATGGTCCGAGAAGGCTGGCGTCCCCCATGTCCAGCCGCCGGCCGAGGTCTTGGAGCAGATGCTGACTGTACGTCTCCACCTCGACCCCTGCGGGCTCGACAATGGCCCGGTTCGGGTGTTGCCCGGCACCCATCGCCACGGCAAATTGACCGGAGCGGCAGTGGACAGCTGGAAAGCCCAGGTGAGTCCTCGGGATACACCCTGCCCTGCCGGTGGACTCCTGCTAATGCGTCCGCTGGTCCTCCACGCTTCGTCGCCCGCGACGCGCCCCGCGACGCGCCCCGCGCACCGGCGCGTGATCCACCTCGAGTACGCGGCACACTCGCTACCCGATGGCTTACATTGGTTTGAGTCGTGGGGTGGGCATGCAGCTGATGCAGCCTAACTAGCGCATGCACCAGACGTGGCGCGGCCAGAGCCTTGCTTTGGGCGGAGAGTTATCCCACTTTGGCCGACAGCTCCCTGTGCCGCGCCGCGCCTCGCAGGTGATGCGCGGGTGTTAGGAAGCGGAATCCAGCATCGGTGTCGGTACTGCGATGTGATGGTGAACGGCCTTTCGGCTGGCGGCGGTGCTGGCGCGGGGCGCCCCCGGAGTCGCCAGCCGCAGGCGAGATGGCGGCTGGCGCGACGCGGTGAGGGGATCATGGGGCGCTGCCGCGCGCGGAGTGCCGTGTTTGCCGCAGGCGCGTGACGGTGCGTCCGCTTTCTAACATTGGCATGAAGCTGACGGGCGGGCGCCGTCGCCGCCGGTCCAGCCCGGTTACAGTTGGTACCAACGCGGGGCGGCGCCTGGGACAGCATCACGCACAGAAGTGCGCCCGCCCGCAGCTTATGCCAGTCCGTTATCGGGCAGAAGTGGCGCCAATACAGTCGGGAATCCGGACCGGAGCTGGTCGGGCGGTGTTCTTGGATGGGGTCAACAGCGGATCGCCGTGGCGTCCGCTTTTGCTTTTCCCTCGGGCCGCCCAGGGCGAGCTTGGCGCAACCGGCGCGTCACTGTTCGCCGTGGCGGCTGCGGGACGGTTCCGGCTCACGGGAGTCGGTCATGTGGCGCTTTTGCGCCGGACGCCGTATCGTGTTCCTTAATCGGAGTGAATCGCGCAGCCCGCTAACAAGCGCATGGACCTGTCAATCCGCGGCGCTGGCTGCAGCGTAGCGCGGTTTCTAGTTTGTCGCCGCGCCTTGCAGGTCATGCGCGGCCGTTAGGTGGCACGCCCCTGTTGCCACCACGACCCTTCTGTCTTACATTGTCTTACATGAAAGACGCCGTCACCATCCGCCTGGATCGCGACCTCCAGCGCCGCCTCGATCGGGTTTGCAAGCAGCTCGGCCGCTCCCGCAGCGACGTGATCCGGGACTCCCTCCGCCGCCAGCTCGCCCTGCTCCAGTTCGAGCAGGCGCGCCGCCAGATCATGCCTTTCGCGGAGGCCCGCGGGTATCTCACTGATGAGGACATCTACCGCGACGTCTCATGAAGGTCTGTCTCGACAGCAATGTCCTAGTCAGCGCCTTCGCGACTCGTGGCCTCGCCGCGGACGTTCTCCGGGTCGTCTTGGCCGAGCATGAGCTCCTGGTTCCCGTGGTCGTTTTTGACGAAGTAGAGCGGGTCCTGCGCGACAAGTTCCAGCTCCCGCCCGCGGCCTTGTCGCTCGCCAAGCAAGTGCTCGAGGGCCAGACGGCGGTTTCCCGCCCGCCGAATCTGCTGAGTCTGGTGATCCGGGATCCCGATGATGCCTGGGTGCTCGCCTCCGCTGTCGCCGGTGCGGCGGACTTGCTGATCACGGGCGATGCCGACCTGCTGAGCGTGGCAGCCCACAGTCCCATCCCGATTCTGACCCCCCGCGCCTTCTGGGAGCAACTGCGTGCCACCTAACAAGCGCATGGACCTGCCAAGTCGCGGCACGAGAATGCGCCTCCTTTGAGTGCACTTGGCCGCGCCTTGCAGGTCATGCGCGGGCGTTAGGTGGCAGTACCCCTGCAACACTTCCCGAGGTGTTTGAGGAGGGACAATGCCGACTCGCAACGCATTCGCCAGTGCCCGCCTGCGGTATGCACAAGCCGCAGGTGCGGGCCCCTATCACGTGACGCTCCAGATATGGAGTCATTCCTTCGACCATCCGAACCCGTCTCGCCGCAGCGCGCTGGTCACGGGGGTCTTCCTTACCCAGCTCGCACCGGGCCCAGGCTACGCTCTTTCAAACGTCGGCATCACGGATCGTTACGGCGTGGACCAGTCCGGCCTGTGGACCCGCACTAGCGGCGCGAACGAGGAGGGCTTCGAAGGCTACGCGGAGTACGATACGGGCGGGGCTTGCGGCCCCAATTTGCCCAATGTGTTCTGGTCCGCGTTCTCCGGGATCTATGATGAGCGCTGCCTTGCCGATGCCGGCACGGACGCCCGGCGTCTCCAGACGTATCGTAGTGCTGCGGAACAGGTAAGCGTCTTCAATTATGTGGTGGGCCCGCTGACGTTTGCTTTTGACATTGTCGTAGCGTCCCCGCCGGCGGCCGTCCGAGTGCGCCTCGGCCTGATCGGGGGGAACGGTGGCAATCCCGCGCAGCGGAGCGCAACACTACCGGATGAGGAGTTCGTGATTCAGTTCCCTTGATGCTGCCACCTAACAAGCGCATGCACCAGACGTTGCGCGGCAGCGTCCTTGCTTGAGGCAGCTATTTGGCCCAGCTTAGCGGATAGTTGACTGTTCTTTGCCGCGCCACGCAGGTGATGCGCGGGCGTTAGCCAGCCGCTTAGGGAGTCCACATCGGGATTCTTGCTCGCCTTATCCACTGGTTCCCGCGACACTCCGGTGCCAATGACTCAGGTGCCGCGAGCTGCTTTGTGTGTAGGAGACCAGCCAGCCCATTCCCCGGCTTGAGCTATGGAGTGCCGTCTTCGTGTAACACGTGCAAGGCACGCGCACGGCTTCTAGCCAGCGATGTGCTGCTCAGCGCTGTCATGGCCTCCACACGACCCTATCCGCTGGAGGGCTCCGGCCTAAACGCCATTCTCAATCCGGTTATGATTGATGGCCGTCGGGGGTGGTGTGACTTCGCGGGAGGCGGCTATGCGGTATCCGCAGAAGTGGTTCCCTCAGCGGACTATTTCGATTTCGTGGCGCAGCATGTCGAGCCGTGGGCAGGTGTGATGCGCAGCTTGCGGGCCGCCCTCCCTGGGGACAGGGTACCCGATCGGATTGTGGAATTGTTGCAGCGCAGTCCAGAGCGCGTCGGGGGCACCGACAATCTCATGCTGCTCCAGTCCCAGTGGGACTATGGTCGGCTGGCCGCTGCTGTCCTAGGCGCCAACCCACCTATCTATACAAACGAGGATGCGTGGCGCCTCGTCGACTTGGTGCGTCGGGAGGTAGCGGCAGCGGCGTCACCCGCTCTTCCCGGGATGATCGCTCGTCTCATGGCGCTGGCTCATAACGTGGCACTGCTCCCTCGCGCACAAGGCGCTGGCTAACAACCGCATGAAGCTGGCAGGGTCCGGCGACAGGCCCAGGTGGCGTCGGTTTATATTATGCCGGCCCCTGCAGCTTATGCGGGGGCGTTAGGCCGCTGCTCAAGCTTGTTGCCCACGACTCCCATACATCCCCGGCGAGCGAAGCGGGCTACCTGTGAAAAATCCACCGCTAGTGGTCGCCGCAGCGAGTTGGGTGCCAGGACCCCGTGGTAGCGATGGCGATGCAGGCGCGGGTGCGGGATCAACCTGGACAGCCGTGGTCAGGTGATCGAGGTCCAGCCCATCGACGACGCCGCGTTCTACCGCGATGTCTCCGCGCGCATTGACAAGAGCGTGTACCTGCAGAAGGAGCGCCTGTAGCACGGGAGGGGGCCTCGGCCTCGCGAGCGGCCGCCGGCATTCGCGACTCACTGCTCCGGCTGTCCGTCGGGATCGAGGATGGCGATGACCTGGTGGCGTCCATCCGGGAGGGGTTGGACCGGTGTGGCCCGATTGCACAGCGCTCGGCCCGGCGGCTGCTCTCCACCACGGGGTGACAATGGGCAGCGCCGGCGGTGGGTACCGGCGGAGCCCCCTTGCGGAGCCCCGAGGTGGGATGCCTATTGGTGTGACTGATTCAACCTGGAGGTCCCCAATGCGAGGCGTATGCTGGTTGGCGGTACTAGCGGGGCTGGCGGTTGCCGTCTCGACCGCGGCACCGGTGGCCGCACAGGTTCCGGGCATCAAGAAGCCGAAGGTCCCGAAGGTGCCGACGGTCCCCACCGTCGCGACGCCCACCGCCCAGCCCGCGCCCGCGCCGGCGGCGGCTCCCCAGGGTGCGAAACCTCCCGCGGAGGAGGAGCCAGGCAAGGGGGTCTGGGTCAACTACGATTTCCAGCCGGGCGTCACTCCCCTCTACGTGGACGACTTCTCCAGGGACCGGGTCGGCAACTTCCCGAAACGTCTCGAGTTCATCTCGGGCAACATGGAGGTCGTCGAATGGAATGGGGTCCGTTTCCTTCGGGCCACGACGCAGTCCAGCTTCGCCATCGTGCTGCCCGACACCCTGACCGATCGGTTCACAATGGAGTTCGATGCGACAGGCTCCATCGCGAATATTTTTACCACGGTCAAGTTCTCGCCGACCGCACCCAGCTACCCCGCCTTCCGGTACTTCAATGACCGCATGCAGGGCGGCATCGACGGCACCGGACCCAAGGCGCTCGCGCTGGGTAAGCCGAGCGCGTTCGAAACCCCGTTCCGGTTCCGGATTATGGCCGACGGGAAGTACGTGAAGGTCTACATCAACGAGACCCGGGTCGCCAACATCCCGAACGCCGACCTGGGCCGCACGAACAAGATCACGATCGAGTTCGCCGGCTCGGAGGAGAAGCCGGCGTTCCTCGGCAACTTCAGCGTACTGGCCGGCGGCCGGGAACTCTACGACGCCCTTGAGGAGTCTGGCCGGGTGGCCACCCAGGGGATCTACTTCGACTCCGGCTCCGACAAGATCCGGCCGGAATCGACGCCGACGCTGGTCGAAATCGCCGACATGCTCAAGGACCATCCCGATCTCGACATCCTGATCGAGGGCCATACCGACAACGTCGGGACCCCCGCCTCGAACCTGGCGCTGTCCGGCCGGCGGGCCGCGGCGGTGCGGCAGATACTGATCGACACCTACAAGATCGACGGCAATCGCCTGACCACCATCGGCTTCGGGGACACAGTGCCGGCCAAGCCGAACACGACGCCTGAGGGGCGGCAGCAGAACCGGCGGGTGGAGTTGGTAAAGAAGTAGGCGTCGCTACTGGAGCCGCGCGCTCGGCATCCCGATCCTCTCATGTACTGTCTCCCCCTGCAGCGGCACCG
>JANOFA010000930.1:0-3042 GCA_031413355.1 Gemmatimonadota bacterium
CGCTGCGGCGTCGACCGCCAATGTAACCAGAGAGCCACATTGTCGCATCAACGCAACACCCCAGAAAGCTGCAGGACTGTGTGGGACCCTGGCTTCCAACTCCGGCTACAATTCTGTCAGACGCGACGCTCCAGCGGGCCACGGTCTGCAGTTTGCTGTTTGCTCATCAACGCTCCACCTTTCAGAATCGCTTTTCCAGCGGGTAACCCTCGGATCAGGCCTGATGCACAACAGTCTCCTTTCTTCTTCCGATGATGAGCCCGGCGGTCAGGATCTGACCCCATTCAGCAATCACGCCGCCGTGGTGCCCGCGGAGGAACGTGCGGAACCGGCCATCAATCTCGGTCGCTACGTCTCCGCGCTGAAGCGCTACCGGTGGCTGATGCTGGCGATTGTGCTGACCGGTACGGCGCTCTCCCTCGTCGGTTCGCGGTTCGTGAAACTGAAGTTCGCCGCCGAATCCACGCTCTGGGTCCAGCGCCCGGCCGGAAAACAGGGGCCAATCGAGGAAGCGGACATTCTGGATATGCAGGGCTATTCCGACCTGCTCCGTACGGATGCGGTGTTTGAACCGGTCGTCCATCGGATGCGGTTGTACATCGAGGCGGACCGGCGACGGGACGAAGCCCTGGTGGATTCTCTCTTTCGGGACTTCGACATCTCCGAGAAGTTCAGCACCGGCAAATACACGCTGAAGGTCGATGCCAGTGGCCGCCAGTGGTCGCTGGAGAGGGCCGGCAAGCCGGCGGCATCGGGGACGGTGGGCGATTCCATCGGGGCGAGAATGGGGTGGCGCTGGGCGCCGTCGGCCGCCACACTCGGGCGCAATCTCGACCTCACCTTCGTCGTGCGCTCCCCGCAGGACGTGGTCGATGAACTGAACAAGAACCTCAAGGCGGGCTTCGGGGAGAAGAGCAGCTTCATCCGAATCGGCTTGTCGGGAAAGAACCGTGACCAGGTCGCGCGGATCGTGAATGCGATCTGCGAGCAGTTCGTGGCCCTCGCCGCGGACCTCAAACGGCGGAATCTCACGGCCATGCGAGAGGTTTTGGACAGTCAGGTCAACACCGCCCAACTCAACTTGCGTGACAGCGAAACACGACTGAAGGGATTCCAGACCAACACGATCACCGCCCCTCGATCCGGCGTGCTGGGCCTGACTCCCGGACTGATCTCGACGGCGGGACCAACCCAACAGGTCTACAACAGTCAGAGTATTCAGCTCGAGCAACTGCGGCAGGACCGGCAGCAGCTGGAAACCGTGCTGCAGCGCTCCAAGAGTGGGGAGATCACGACCGACGCATTCCAGACCATACCCTCGGTCAACAACGCGATTCAGCTCAAGCAGGCCATCGCCGATCTCATCCGGGCCGAGTCCGAACGGGATGCGCTGCTCTACCGGTACACGGCGGAACACCCGCTTGTGAAGCAGAATGAGGCGTTGCTGACTGAGGTTCGTGGGCGCCGGATCCCCGAGCTGGCGCAGGCGCTGGTCAGCCAGCTCCGATCCCAGGAGCAGGATCTCGAGGCCCGGCGGTCCGCGGCGGGCGCGGAGCTCCGGGAGGGTCCGGGCATCGCGATCACGGAGATGGCGCTCAGCCGGGAATACAAGATCGCTGAGAATCTGTATCAGGGGTTGGCGGGACGACACGCGGAGGCGGCGCTTGCAGAGTTGAGCGCAATTCCGGACATCGCCATTCTCGACGTTGCGGTTGCTCCGACCAAGCCGATATCAAACGACCGGGTGAATATCATCCTGATGGGTATCGGCGCCAGCTTCGGCGCCGCCATCGGGCTGGCGCTGCTGTTGGACCAGATCGACCGTCGATTCCGCTACCCAGAGCAGGTTTCGAGTGGGCTGGGTCTCGCCATCCTTGGCGCCGTGCCGGCGATCCGGAAGAGCCGGCGCGGGGAGTTGCCGCAGGAGCAGGCCGCGCAGGTCGTTGAGGCGTTCCGCACTATCCGCCTCAATCTGGCGCACTCCTATGGTGCCGCCGGACCCGTGATGTTGACGATTTCGAGCCCGGGCGCGGGAGATGGCAAGTCACTGGTCTCGTCCAACCTGGCGGTGTCATTTGCTGAGGCGGGGTACCGCACGCTGCTCATCGACGGCGACATCCGGCGCGGGGAGTTGCATCGCATGTTCGCGGTCGATCGCCGGCCGGGGCTGCTGGACCATCTTGCCGGTCAGGCGACCCTCGAGGACACCATTCGTCCGACGTCTCAGCGTGGCCTTTCCGTGATCCCGTGCGGCACGCGTCGGTACCGGGGCCCGGAGCTGCTCGGCTCGGCCGCCATGGCCGAGCTGATGGCGGTCGTCAAGACCCAATACGATGTCGTCCTGGTTGATAGTCCGCCGCTGGGCGCCGGCATTGATCCATTCGTCCTCGGGACTACCACCGGTCACCTCATGCTGGTTTTCCGGTCGGGCGAGACCGACCGCCAGATGGCCGAGGCCAAGCTCAGGCTGCTGGACCGGTTGCCGGTGCGTGTGTTGGGAGCCGTCTTGAACGAGGTGCAGGCGGAGGGCGTGTATCGGTACTACACCTACCTCTACGGGTACTCGTCGGACGAAGAACCGAGTCAGCTCGCCGCCTCCGCCGGCGCGAGCAGCGAAGTACAGCCCTGATCGACTAGAGGGCCGGAGCGGTCTCGGGCTGGAAGAGCCTGATCCGTTCCGGGCTGCCGGCCACTTGCAGTTCCCGCAGCGCCGTCGTGGCCCGCAGCAACAGCTCGACCGCATCGATTTTCGCCACGCCAAAGTCCGGGATCACCGAATATCCCGCTTGCAGTGTCAGGGAGTGGGGTCCATCGGGCGGGCCGACTCCCAGCGACTGCTGGAACCGCTCGAAGAGCCGCAGGACGCCGCTGGCTTCCGTGGCTGGGCAAAACAGAATCTTTTCATTTTAAAGCGATTTATTAATCAGTGAGGATACCTATGGATCAACAGCAAGCTTTATAGCCTTAGTCAAATAATTGGTGGAAGCATTTAAGGGAGTTTAAAACTAATGACTTACAGATGCGAGTAGTCTGTCTTAATAC
>JANOFA010000931.1:0-2795 GCA_031413355.1 Gemmatimonadota bacterium
GTCACGTCGCTGATGATCCAGCCGGGCACGGCGGGGTCGACCGAGTAGGCGAGTTCGAGCGGGATTTGCGCGGCCTTGGCGCTGAACAGGTCGAGGGCGTCCTCGATGCACTGGCGCAGGTCGAACGGCACGCGCTCCAGGTCGATGTGGCCGGCCTCGATCTTCGAGTAGTCGAGGATGTCGTTGATGATGGTGAGGAGGGAGTCGCCGCTCGACTCGATGGTCTGCAGGTAATCGAGCTGCAGCGGGGTGAGCGGGGTGTCGCGCAGGAGACTGGCCATGCCGATGACGCCGTTCATCGGGGTGCGGATCTCGTGGCTCATCATCGCAAAAAACGCCGACTTCATCCGGACTGCTTCCAGCGCCGAGTCCCGCGCGATTGCGAGCGCTTCGGTCTGCCCCGCCCGCTGCTCCGCCTCCTCCTGTACCCGACGGTGCGCATTCTCCGCTTCGAGGGAGTAACGTCGCAGCTCCGCGTCGGCGCGCTTGCGGTCGCTGACATCGGAAAGCGTACCGACAAAGCCCGTGGCGCGCCCTCCCTGGTCCACTACTGCCTGTGCGGTCGCCCCGAACCAGCGAAAGCCTCCCTCGGCCAGCGGGATGCGGAACTCCGCCACGAATGGCCTCCGGTCCATGGCTGCGGCCTGCCACTCGGCTCGCACGCCCTGCTGGTCTTCCGGTTCGATCGCCGCAAGCCAGCCGGCACCGCGCGCGCGCTCGAGGTCGAGGCCGGTCAGCGCGCACCAGTGCGCATTCACATACCGGCAGCGGCCGGTCTCGTCGGTTTCGAAAATGCCGATCGGCGCATCGGTGAGGATCTGGGCGAGCCGTCCCTGCTCCGCCCCCGAGACCGGGGTCGGGGGCTGCTCGCGGCGTGGGGTCCACAGCGGCGCAGTCGGTCCCTTCATGTGGGCCGGCTTAGCACGGCGCGAAATTCCCCCAGGTACGGCCGGGCGCACCAGCCCTCCGAGAAGAAGGCGCTTCGCCGCCTGCCGCCCCGTCTCGTCGGACGGGCAGGGCGCAGTGCGCAGTGCGCGTGAGTCGGCTTACGGGTGGAGGGGGCCATGGAGGCATCATCGGCCGGGACCCGCCGCGGCTCAAGGGCGGGTTTCCGGAACCTTTCCCTGTTACCCGTCCGTCCTGCCGGTCAGATTCCGGTGGGAGGGTGGCATGCCCGGGGGGGCACCCTTCCAACCCTGATGTCGCCGGCGATGTCCAACCCCGCGCATGATCACCACTTCCATTGGGTACCCGACCCTGCACACGACCGACGCACCAGCCCCGGATGCTGACGCCGTGGACGCGGCACTCGCCACCAGTGGTGACGCGCATGCCTTCGAGCGGCTGTACCGGCGCCATGTAAACCGGATCCACACCCTCGTGCGGCGGATGCTGGGGGAAGAGAACGACGATGTCACCCAGGAAATCCTGGTCCGGGCGTGGCAGAAGCTGCACACCTTTCGGGGCGAATCGGCGTTCGGGACCTGGCTGCACCGGGTGGGGGTCAACGTCATCCTCAACCGGCGATCAGAGCGGAGCCGCTTCCGGCAACGCTTTCTGGAGGAGCCGGCGGCGGGACTGGACGCCCCGGCACGGAGCACCAGCCCGGCGGTGCGGCTCGACTTCGAAACCGCCATCGCGCGCCTGCCGGCCGGGGCGCGAAAGATATTTGTCCTGCATGATGTCGAAGGCTATCGTCACGAGGAGATCGCCGGGCTGTTAGGCATCAGCCCTGGAACCTCCAAGTCGCAGCTCCACTACGCCCGCATGGCGCTGCGGCGCACCCTGGGATGACTCCTATGCCGCATCCATCGTCCGAACAGCTCTCCGACTACCTCGATGACGAGCTTGCCCCGCCGGGACAGGCCGAGGTGGCAACCCACCTCGCGGCTTGCGCTGACTGCGCCGCGCTGCTCGGCGAGCTGCGCCGTGTTCTGAGTCGGGCGCGGGCGCTGGACGACTCCCCTCCGCGGGCGGATCTCTGGCCCGGCGTCGCGGCGGCCATCGGGTCGACGCCGGCTCGGCGGCGACCGTCGTTCTCCTGGCCCCAGTTGATCGCCGCGGGGATCGCCCTCGTGGTGCTGTCGGGCGGGGCAGTGGCCCTGCTGCTCGACGGCGGTGGATCGCTCGCGGGGGCGCCCCTGACCCCTGGTAGCTCGACGGTTGTCCCCGCGGCCGCGTCCTCCGCGGCCGGCCGCGGCTTCGCCGCCGCGATCCGGGAGCTCGAAGCGGAACTGGTGGCGGGGCAGGGCCGGCTCGACAGCACGACGGTTCAAGTGGTGACCGGGAAGCTGCAGCTGATTGATCGTGCCATCGCGGAGGCCGAGCGCGCACTCGCGACCGACTCCGCCAGTACCTATCTCCACGGCCATCTGGCCCAGACCCGGCTGCGCAAGCTCGACCTGTTGCGCCAGGCCGCCGCGCTCACCCGCGCGGTCAGCTGAGCCCAAAGGAACCCCATGCTGTTGACCTTGCTTGCCGCCGCTGTCCTGGTGCAGGGCACCGACACGACGATTGCGGTCCGCCCCGGCACTCGACTCGAGCTGTCCAGCTTCGAGGGCGGGATCACCGTGACCACCTGGAATCGGGCCGCGGTGCGCATCGTGGCGGATCATGACGACGACACCCGGATCGATGCCGACCAGAGCGGTGGCACGTTGAGCGTGCACGGCCGGGCGCGCTATGGTCCCGCGGAGGTCACCTGGCGCCTCACCGTCCCGGCCGAAATGGCGCTCCAGCTTCGCAGCCAGAGCGGTGATGTGCGGGTGGACGGCACGCGCGGCAGCGTCTCGGTG
>JANOFA010000932.1:0-5301 GCA_031413355.1 Gemmatimonadota bacterium
GCCGGAGACCCCGCCATGCTGCCGCTGGATGCCGGCCGGTACTCCCGCGAACTGGCGCTTGCCATGACGCTGGCGGAACAGGCCGCCACGGCCATCCGGCAGCTGTTCGAGTCCGGCCCCATCGCCGCCCGGGAAAAGGCCGATCACTCTCCCGTCACGGCGGCCGACATGGCCGCCAACGAGATCATCGTCCGGGGCCTCCGCTCCGCCCTGCCCGCGGATGCGATCCTCACGGAGGAGGCGGTGGACGATGGCCGCAGGTTCTCCACCGACCGCGTCTGGCTGGTGGATCCCCTCGATGGCACCCGTGACTTTGTCGAGCGGAGCCCGGAGTTCGCGGTGCATCTCGCGCTGGTGGTGGAGGGAATGCCGGTGGTCGGCGTTGTCGCCCTGCCGATGCTGGGGCAGCTTGCGGCAGCCGTCCGCGGCGCCGGGGCCGTCATCGTGGAGGCGACCGGCACCCGGACGCTCACAGTTGCACCGGACCGGGACATCGGAGCGCTGCGGACCGGGGTCTCGCGGTTCGCGATGCACGCCCCGCTGGAGCGGTTTCTGGAGCGGACCGGACTCAGGGCTTGCGCCGTTCCCTGTGGCGCCTCGGTCAAGCACATCCGGCTGGCGGAGGGGATGCTCGACCTCTGCCTGACACTGCACGGCAGGGAATGCGAATGGGACAGCGCCGCGCCCGGGCTGATCGTGACCGAGGCAGGGGGCCGGGTCACGGACGCCGATGGCGCACCGCTCAAGTACAACCAGAAGGACGTGCGCCACCACCGCGGACTCATCCTGAGCACCGGTCAGCACCACGCCGCGCTGGTGCGGGTGGCGCGGGAGTGTTTTCCCCCGTGAGCCGGCACATCGTCGCGGTCGATGGCATCGACGGTTCCGGCAAGTCCACCTTTGCCAGCCGCCTGGTCACGGCACTGGCGGCGGCAGGCAGCCACCCCGTGCTCGTTCGGGTGGACGACTTCCGCCGGATCATCGACTGGAGCAGCGCCGACGAGGCGACGCTCTACTACGAGCGCTACTTCGACCTCGAGGCGGTGGGCGCAGTGGCGCAGGCATTCGCGACCGATGCCATGACTCTGGAGCTGCCGGGCTTTGATGGCATCACCGGCCAGCCGCTCCCGCTCCGCCAGGTGCCGCTGGAGCCAGCGGCGATTCTCGTGATTGAAGGGGTGTTCATCCGCCGGATCTCTTTCGGCACCACACCAGTGAGCCACATCTATCTGTCCGCTCCCGGCTCGGTCGCACGGCAGCGGCTCGTTGCCCGGGACGTGGCGCGGGGCCGTCCCCGGGACGACATCGACCGGCGGCTCGACCGGCGCTATATCCCGGGGCAGACGCGGTATCACTCGGAGTGTGATCCGCGTGGCCGGGCAGATCTGGTTGTGGACAACAGCGATTACGCCACACCCCTGTTGCTCTTCACCGGCGCGACACCGCTCCCGCCGTTCCTGTCGCGCGTACTGCCCACGCTCGTTTCCAACCGACCCGGTTAGGTCTCCGATGCCCTCCTCCGATCCCTCCTCCTGGCGCGCCTTCAATGTCCTCCAGCGGCTGCTTGGCCTCGGCGCCACCTTTGCCGGGACGGCCGTGGTGGTAACTGCGGGGTTCGGCTACCCGCCGATCGCAGGGCAGCCCTCCGAGCTCAACTGGCCCGGCCTCCTCACCGGTGGACTGGTCGCTCTCCTCGGGCTCGGCTTCCTGATGAACGCCCCGTTCCGTCCCGACCTGGGCGACACCGGGCTGCCGATCAACCCGCTGCGGCCGCGCGCGGGGCGGAGCTGGTGGACGGGGGATGAGAAGGACTGATCGGCGATTGGGGGATTGGGCGGTTGGGCGGTTGGGCGGTTGGGCGGACGGTAGTTGCTGTCATCCCGAGGAGCGCAGCGACGAGGGATCCCTTGAGGCCGGAGCCGAGCCCTGACCACGGCTCCGGGGCCGAGGGATCACTCGCTGCCGCTCGGGATGACACCACGCACAACCGCCACTCCCTCGCGCCTCTAGCTCCCATTGACACCGCTCGCCCACATACCTAGATAGCTATACCTAGCACTTCCGCTATCGAGGCTGCGCCGTGGCCAAGCTCCGCAATGATGTCCTCCAGGGCACCCTGACTCTCCTGGTGCTCAAGACCGTGAGCCGATCGCGGTTGCATGGCTACGCCATCACCAGCCAGATCCAGCGCATCTCGCGCGACCTGCTGCGGGTCGAGGAGGGTTCACTCTATCCGGCGCTGCACCGCATGGAAGAGGACGGCTGGATCAGGAGCGAATGGGGTATCACGGAGACGGGGCGCCGCGCGCGGTTCTACGGCATCACCGCGCGTGGCCGGAAGCAGCTGGCGGAAGAGGAAGAGAGCTGGGACCGGCTGCTCACCGGCGTCGGCCATGTGCTGCGGTTCGCCGCGGCGGGAGCCTGAGCATGGGATTCCTGTCCCGCATCACCAGTTCATTCTGGCGCCGCGACCGTATTTCCGCCGATCTGGCCGACGAGATGTCATTCCATCTCGACGAACGCACCCGGGAGAACATCCTGCGGGGCATGACACCGGCCGAGGCAGAGGCGGATGCCCGGAGGAGCTTCGGCAATGTCTCGCTGCGGCACGACGAGGTCCATGAGCTGCATGTGATCGTCTGGCTGGACAGCGTGATCCGGGAGGCGGGACAGGCGTGGCGCAGCCTGGCCCGGCGCCCGGGCTTCGTCGCGACCGCGGTGCTCTCCCTGGCGCTCGGCATCGGCGCCACCAGCGCGCTCTTCAGCGTCATCGACGCGGTCCTCGTCCGCCCGCTGTCCGCGGCGGACCCGGCGTCGCTCGTGAGCTTCCGCGAGACGCGCCAGGGTGAACTGATCGGCGGCAACGCCGCGCGGCTGGGTGACTGGCAGGCCAGCGCCACCACCCTGCAGAGTCTCTCGGGTTTCTACGGCGAGACCGCCACGCTCACCGGGAGCACTGAACCCGAGCGGGTGCAGGTACTTCACAGCTTCGGTCCGCTGCTGGAACTGCTGGGCACCGTCCCCGAGGTGGGCCGGACATTCACCGCGGAGGAGCGGGCTGGCGGTGGAGCGCCGGTTGCATTGATGAGCCATGGCCTGTGGCAGCGGCGCTTTGGCGGCAGCCCGGAGGCATTGAACCAGAACCTGACCGTTGACGGCAATGGCTACACCGTCATCGGCATCCTGCCGGCGTCGTTCCGCTACCCGGAAGGCAATGATCTCCTCATTCCCGCGCCGCGCGCGTTCCAGACCTCGAGCCGCAAGGGGGGCAACTACTTCGGCATCATCGGGCGGCTTGCCCCTGGGAACACGCTCCTGTCGGCGCAGGCGGAGATCGACGGCATTGGCCGGCGCTTCGCCGAGGCATATCCGGAGACCGATGGAGAGATCCGCGCCAGCGTGATCCCGCTGCAGGAAGCCGAGACCGCAACGGCCCGCGAGCCGCTGCTGCTGCTCTTTGGCGCCGTCGGCCTGGTGCTGCTGATCGCCTGCGTGAACGTCGCGAGTCTGCTGCTGTCCCGCGGCGCGGAACGGCGTCATGAAGCGGCGATCCGCGTGGCGATCGGCGCCGGCCGTGCCAGCCTGCTCCGGCTCTATCTCATCGAGAGCGGCTGGCTCGCGCTCGCGGGAGCGATCGGCGGATTGATCCTCGCCTGGATCGGTGTGCCGCTCCTCGTCCGCATCCTCCCCTCCGAATTGCCCCGACTGTCCGAGGTGGCACTCGACTGGCGGGTAGTCGGATTCACCGTGCTGATCGCCGCAGTCTCCGGCCTCGGGTTCGGCCTGATCCCGGCGTGGCGTGCCTCGCGGGAAGCCGGCAACGAGGCGCTGCGCGCCGGCGGGCGAACCACCCCTTCGAGCAACCGGCTGCTCGCCCGGCGGACGCTGGTGGTGGTGCAGGTCGCGCTCTCGATGATCCTGCTGGTGGGAGCGGCCCTCCTCGGGCGCAGTCTCTACCGGATGCGGACGACACCAACCGGACTCGGCCAGACGCAGGCCCTGGCGGTCCGGCTCAACTGGTCATGGGGCGCGGGGGAGGAGCGACTGCACGAGTTCCAGCGTCGGGTACTCGAATCCTTCAGCGCCATTCCCGGCGTGCGCTCCGTCGGCATGACCGACCGGCTGCCACTCGAGGGCGGAGCCCAGTCGCGCCCGGTACAGCTGCGGGATGCCACGTCGCCAGGGGCCACGCGTCTCGGCGAGAAGAGCATCTCCTACCGGGCGGTCGATCCCGGCTACTTCCAGACGCTCAACATCCCGGTGCGTGGCGGGCGACTGTGGAACGCAGACCGCGGGCCGCAGGAACACCCGGAGCTGGTGGTCAACGAGACCTTTGCCAGGCAGTACCTCCCCGCCGATGGGGCGATTGGCAGCTACCTCACGTTCGACACGGCGCCGGAGGGCAACCAGGCGCAGGTGTGGTACGAAGTGGTCGGTATCGTGAACGACCTGCGCATGACGCTGAACCAGCCCGAGCCAGTGGCGGAGATCTACGTCCCGTATCAGGACACCTACTGGCCGCTGCTCACGATCGTGCTCAGTGCGAGCGGTGATCCGCGCGCGCTCAGCCGGCAGGTGCGGAACGCCATCCACGCCATCGATCCGGACCAGATCATTGATGGTATCGCGCCGCTGCAGGATGAGCTGCGCCTCGTCACCGCGGAGGCGCGGACCCGGACCGGTGTCGTCGGCGTATTCGCGCTGACCGCACTGCTGCTCGCGGCGATCGGCCTGTACGGTGTGCTGGCCAGCGATGTCACCCAGCGCACTCAGGAGATCGGCGTGCGCCTGGCGCTTGGCGCCGACCCGAAGCAGGTGCGCTGGATGCTGGTGCGCCGCGGGCTGCTGCTCACCGCGGCCGGACTCGGCATGGGGCTGGCGGCGGCGTTCCTGCTGGGGAAGGTGCTGGCCAATCTGTTGTTTGGGGTGACGGCGACAGACGTCATCGCCTTCATCGGCGCGGCAATGGTCCTTGCCGTTGTGGCGCTGGTCGCCTGCTGGGTGCCGGCGCAGCGGGCGGCGCGACTGGATCCGGTGGTGGCACTGAGGCGGGAGTAGGGGAGGTCGGGCCTCCGTGCCCGACTGGTGAGTGTAGGCGATTGGGCGATAGGCGATAGGCGATAGGCGGGGACTGCGCTCAATCGTGTCCTCCGCTCCCGTGCTGTCATCCTTGTATCTCCAAAGTGGGAGGTGGCGAGGATGGGGACGCGTCGTAGGTTACCGGGTCGGGGGGCAGCTCGTTCATCCTGTGGTGTCCACACCGTTCCTCAGCGAGGGCGCCCCTCGGTTCCGCGTGCCGTG
>JANOFA010000933.1:0-1239 GCA_031413355.1 Gemmatimonadota bacterium
CCCCTCGCTGGCCTTGTCGAGTCGTCCGACGGGCCCCACGAACGGCAGCGTCGCATCGGTCAGGCAATCGTAGATGGTCGCCCGGCCCTGCGGGTCGCTGCGGGTGGTGACCAGCCCGCGTGGCTTGTTCACCGTGAGGTACACCCGCTCGACTCGACCGACCCGCTGGCCGTCGATCTCGATCGTGGCTGTCTCCGGCCGGAAGCGGTAGCCGGGCTCACGGATGACCGTGCCATTCACGGTGACCCGTCCCGCCTCGACCAGACGTTCGCCTTCGGCGCGCGAGCAGAGCCCCAGCTTCGACAGGCCGCGAGCGATGCTCACCGTCCCGCGATTCTCCGCGGCCGGGCGCTTCCGGGGCGAGCTCATTGACTGCAGGCCACTACAGCCATCGCCGCACCCGGGCGGTGTAGGCGCGGTAGGGTTCGCCGAACTTGGCTTCCAGGTATCGCTCCTCGCGCCGTACGACGCCAAAGTGCAGGACGAGAAACATCGGGACCAGAAACAGAAGCGGCCAGACCGTGGCGACCGCGACGGTGACGCCGAGGTAGAGGCCGAGCAGGAAGAGGTAGAGGGGATTGCGGGTGAACCGGAAGGGGCCCGAGGTGACGACCGTCGTGCTCGGCTTGCCGGGGTCGATGTTCGTGCCTGCGCCGTGCATGGTGCGTTGCCCCCAGAGTCCCAACACTGCCGCGACTGTCAGCAGCGCAGCGGAAAGGAGAATCCGCGTGGTTTCCGTGACGGGGAGATTCCACGGGTAGAGCCATTGCACCAGGAGGCCGATGCCCATCGTGCCGACCACCAGGCCGGGTGGAAAGACCAGTACGCCCGGGCTGTCGCGCTGCGATTCCGCCATCTGTCATTCTCCAAGAGTTGCGGAATGCGTGCGCATCATGCGATCGCAAAGGCGCGGACCGGAAAGGTACCGAAGCCTCTGACTTTGACCGGCACCGCGAAAAACCGGCTGCCGCGCTCAGGCAGGGCCGTCAGGTTCTGCAGATGCTCCACGATCGGAATGTCGTGCCCGAGCAGGGCGGTATGAACCGGGCGCTCCCCGGTGGCAATGCTGTCGATATTGAACGAGTCAATCCCAACCAGCGCGACCCCGGCGTCGACCAGCCACTCGGCCAGCGCACCGGTCAGGTAGGGGTGTCCTTCGAAGTAGGCATCGGTGCGCCAATGCCGATCCCACCCGGTATGGATCAGGACGGCCCGGCCCCGGACCTGGTCGGGCGTGAA
>JANOFA010000934.1:0-6311 GCA_031413355.1 Gemmatimonadota bacterium
GCCCGTCCGTCGCGCGTCACGGTGGAGGCCCCGGGCCGGCTCCATTTTGGAATCCTCGATCTGCGGGGACATCGCGGGCGGTGGTTCGGCGGTATCGGCGCGGCGGTCCCCACTCCATCGGTTCGGCTCGAGGCGATCCCCGCCAGTCAGCTCACCGCCGTCGGTCCCGATGCTGCCCGCGCGCTGGAGTTCGCGGAACGATATGTCACGGCGACTGGCCTGACGGGGGGAGCACATCTCACCATCCAGCGGGTCATCCCAGCTCATGTCGGATTGGGCAGCGGGACCCAGCTTGGGCTCTCGGTCGCGCGGGCGCTCGCCGAGCTCTACGGGCAGCCGTCGGATCCGCAGGCGCTGGCGACGGCGGTCGGCCGGGGCCAGCGCTCTGCCATCGGCACCTGGACTTTCGCCCTGGGCGGATTCGTGCTCGAGGGTGGCCGCCGACGAGGTGACACGACAGTGGCGCCACTGATCTCCCGACTGCCCATTCCCCCGGCGTGGCATGCGGTGATCGCCATCCCGGCAGAGGGAGTGGGCTTGAGCGGGGCGGCGGAAATTGCCGCCTTTCGCGATCTGCCACCTCCGGAGGAGCGCGAAGTCGAGCGGGTATCCCACCTAGTGCTCATGCAACTCCTTCCGGCGCTGGCGGATGCGGACCTGACGGCGTTCGGTGCGGCGCTCTCGGAGGTGCAGCGGATCACCGGACGGTGGTTCGCGCCGGCCCAGGGGGGAGCGTTCGCCTCGGAGTCGACCCGGGAGCTGGTCGAGCGGATGGAGGCGTTTGGCGCCGCAGGGGTCGGGCAGAGCTCATGGGGCCCGACGGTCTACGGGGTGGTGCCGCATGCGGATCAGGCGCGGGATTTGGCCCAGCGGGTCCGGGCCTGGCTGGGCGACACAGGCCAGGTCCTGGAGACACCCTTTGCCCAGCGGGGGGCGGTGGTGGAGAGCGCCTGGGCCCAGGTGGGGCGAGATTGACAGCTTATTCAGGTGACTGTATGTTCTGCCCCCACCTCCAACAGCGCACCTGATCGTGGAACTCTGTTGAAGGATAGCGGTACTACCAGCATGATCGGTGGGGCCGAAACAGCCCGGGATTCCCATCCGGGGCCGATAACAAGCCCGCTTCCCAGCAAAACATCGCGACTGCATTCACCGGCCCGGACCTCCCGGGTGTCGTGTGTCTGCCAGCAGAGGGTTGCCGTGGCTCCGATGGACACCAGATCGCCAACGCCTTTCGCAGCGCTCGGATGTGCCATTTCAATGGCTCGCTCAGGCGCGTGGTGGCCAGTCAACCGCGCCGCCGCCATTGGCGCGATGCGGCAGTGGCGGGAGTCCAGCCTCACAGCATGATTGCGGCCGTTCAGCGAACCAGCTGAGTGGCCGTTTGTGTTTTCGGGCTCGTGCAGTCACCCCGAAATCGGGGCCTTCGGGATACGTCCGCGAACGCCGGCGCGGGCGCCCCGGGTCTCCGTGCAGCAAGCAGCCCGTCAGGGCTGCGTCACCCTTCATCATGAGGTCAGAGCTATGAACAGTATTACCCGCAGGATGGTGTCTGGCGGGCTCGTCGCGGGGCTTACGCTGCTCGCGACTGCAGCTCACGCCCAGGCCCGTTCGGGGGCGTGGACGCGCAACGCTCCGGATGGTGACTGGCAGATGCCCGGCCGGGACTACAGCCTCCAGCGCTTCAGCCCGCTCGCGCAGATCAGCACGACGAACGTCGCGAGCCTGAAGGCGGCCTGGTCGTTCTCGACGGGCACGCTGCGTGGCCACGAGGGCACCCCCCTCGTCATCGGTAACGTGATGTACGTGCACACCTCCTTCCCGAACATCGTCTACGCGCTCGATCTGGCCAAGGAAGGCGCGCCGATGATCTGGAAGTACATCCCGCAGCAGTCGCCCGACGCGATCCCGATCGCGTGCTGCGACCTCGTGAACCGTGGCACGGCGTATCACCAGAGCGGCAAGATCTACATCAACGCGCTGCAGGGCGACCTGATCGCGCTCGATGCCAAGACGGGCAAGGAGCTGTGGAAGGCGCGTCACCCGAAGAGCTCGCCGACGCAGGTCGAGGCGCAGGACTACAAGGACGGCGCCACCATCACCGTCGCCCCGATCGTGATCAAGGACCTGGTCATCAACGGTATTTCCGGCGGTGAGTTCGGCGTCCGCGGTCGCGTCTCGGCGTTCGATGCCAACACCGGCAAGCACTCCTGGACGGCCTACAGCACCGGGCCGGACAGCGAGACCCTCGTCCCCGAGAACGCCAACACGAACTATCCTTCCCACAAGGGCAAGGACCTGGGCGTGACCACCTGGCAGGGCGATGAGTGGAAGATTGGTGGCGGCACGACCTGGGGCTGGTTCTCCTACGACCCCGAGCTGAACCTGCTGTACTACAACACCGGTAACCCCGGCAGCTGGAACCCCGACCAGCGTCCTGGCGACAACAAGTGGTCCATGACCATGTTCGCCCGTAACGCCGATAACGGCATGGCGAAGTGGGCCTACCAGATGACGCCGCACGACGAGTGGGACTACGACGGCGTGAACGAGTCCATTCTGTTCGAAAAGGGTGGCCAGAAGCTGGCGGCGCACTTCGACCGTAACGGCATTGCGTACACCGTCGACCGTACCAACGGCAAGGTGATCGTGGCCAACGCGTACGGCCCGATCAACTGGGCCAAGAACGCCGGCACCAACACCCCGGTGGAAGGCGTTGTCGCGACGGGCGTTCCGGTCAAGGATCCCCGCTACGGCACCAGCTCCAAGAAGAACGGCGAAGGCATCTGCCCGGCCGCGATCGGCTTCAAGGACCAGCAGCCGGCGGCGTACTCGCCGATCACCGGCCTGATGTACGTCCCTGCGAACCACATCTGCATGGACTACGAGGGTGTTGAGGTCAAGTACACCCGCGGTCAGCCGTACGTCGGCGCGATCGTGCGCATGTTCCCGGGCCCCGGTGGTCACCGTGGTCGCTTCTTCGCCTGGGATCCGATGACCGGCAAGGTCGTCTGGGAGATCAAGGAAAACCTGGCCGCGTACGGCGGCGCCCTGACCACCGCGGGAGGCCTGGCCTTCTACGGCACCATGGAAGGCTGGCTCAAGGCGGTTGACCAGAAGACCGGCAAGCTGCTGTGGAAGTTCAAGACCCCGTCAGGCATCATCGGCAGCCCCGGTTCCTACCGCGGCCCGGATGGCAAGCAGTATGTCGCCATTCTCTCGGGCATTGGTGGCTGGGCGGGCATCGGCGTCGCCGCTGGTATCGGCGCTGAGGATCCGACCGCCGGCCTGGGCGCCCTTGGCGCCTTCGGCGATGCCGGACAGTTCTCCAACCAGGGCGGCGTGCTGACCGTCTTCGGGCTCTAGTTGAGCAGGGGTCAGTGAGGGTGGAGCGGCGCTCCACTTTCACTGATCCCACGGTCCCGGCGGTGCAGGCCGAGTGAAGTCGCTCGTCCCCAGCCGTCGGGTCCAACAATCTGGATAACTTTCCACACGGGGGCGGGTCTCACTGACCTGCCCCCGTGCTGTCGAGATCGGGATCTCCCCGACCCTGAACAGGATCATCCCCGGACTACATGGGGTACAACGAACGTGCTGAATCGCCTCTACCCGCTCGCCGCTGGTGCAGTCCTGCTCCTGGTCGCCGCCACGCCTGCGCTGGCGCAGCGGCCCGCCCCGATGCAACCAGGAATCCTCCGGGTGTGCGCCGATCCGGACAACCTGCCCAATTCCAACATGGCGGGCGAAGGCCTCGAGAACCGGCTGGCCGAGTTGCTGGCCAGCACCTGGAACAGCAAGTTGGAGTATGTGTGGTGGGCTGCGCCGCGGGGCATGATGCGGATGCTCAACGGAAACTACTGCGACGTCTGGCTCCAGATCCCGGCCGGCTTCGATCTGTCCGGCGTCACCAGACCCTACTACCGCACCGGCTATACATTTGTTCGTCGGCAGGACGGACCCGATGTCACCAGTCTCGACGATCCGCGGCTCAAGACGCTGAAGGTCGGGGTGCATCTGTTCGCCGCCGATGGAGAGAACACACCGCCCGCCATGGCGCTGTCGGCCCACGGTGTGGTCGGCAATCTGGTCGGGTTCCGCACGACGTACAGTGGTGGGCTCGACCGGCCGGTGGATATCATTCAGGCCGTCGTCGACCGCACGATCGATATCGCGCTCGTGTGGGGGCCCATCGGCGGATACTGGGCGAAACAGCTGGGCGCGAACCTGGTGCTGACCCCGATCGAGAATGATTCGGTCAGCAGGCTCCCGATGGCCTACAGCATGGGCATGGCGGTGCGACGCCGGGACCGTGAGCTGAAGGACAGCCTGGAGCGGTTCATGACAGCCAAGCGGCCGGAGATCCTCGCCCTCCTGCAGGAATTCGGCGTTCCGCTGTTACCGCTCCCCGCCGACACTGCCCGGTAAGGCATCGAAGCGGGCTCCGGCACGGCAGGTGCAGCACGATTTTCCGGCGCACATGAGCCAGACGCCGGTGTTGACCACTCGGAAAGGATTGTGGAGAGCGATGAACTACCCCGTCTTGCGCCTGCTGGGCCGCGCCGCCTTACTGGCGACTGCCTCACTCGTGCTCGCCGCCACGGCGGCCACCGCCCAGGAAATCCGCGACCAGTATCACCCGGCGCCGCGCGACACCGTCGATAACGACACCTACCAGGGGTGGAAGCAGTTCGAGCAGAACTGCGCCCGCTGTCATGGCGAGTACGGCGTGGGAACGACCTTTGCCCCGGCACTCATCGTCTCATTGAAGGCCGATGGCACCGTTCCGTCCATGGAATCGTTCATCGTCACCGTCTGCGCCGGCCGGCCTGACAAGGGGATGCCGGGCTGGTGCGCCCTTGGCCTGGAAATGAACAAGATCCAGTGGATGTATTCCTACCTCAAGGGCCGGGCGGACGGGAAGATCGGACCCGGCCGACCGGCGGTAAAGAGCGACACCTGACGCCGCAGCCCGCCAACTCGCTTTGACGGGACCGCGTACCTCGCGGTCCCGTTCCCATTTAGGATTCGCCAGGGAGACTCCATGCAACGCCTCTCGCTCGCCCTTTCTACTCTACTCTACCTGGCCGCGCCCACCGCGGGTGGCGCGCAGGACCCACCCACAATGCCCGCCATGGGTGCCGCCGCTGGCCCCATGGCCGCGCGCCCCTCGGCCGACATGCTCAAGACGGCCGAGCAGGTGAAGGCGTACATCGCCGGTGGCATGGTCACCGATATCCCCGACCTCACCGGACTCGATCTGAGCGGATTGGATCTGCGCGGCATCGATCTGCGCAAGGCCAACTTCACCGGAAGCCGGCTGGTCGGAACGAAGTTTGATGGCTCCGATCTCTTCTCCTGCGATCTCACCGACGCGGTGGCGACCGACGCCAGCTTCGAGAAGGCGAACATGGATGGCACGACGCTGCGCCGGACCGATCTCCGGCGCGCCAACTTCTACCGGGCCAGCCTGTTCGCGACGATCATCGAAATGGCCGACCTGCGTGAGGCGGATCTGCGCGATACGCGCATCATCGGCTACCTGCGGAAGGCCAATCTCGCCGGTGCCCGGCTCACCGGAGCCAACATCGGCGCTGATCCCGGCAATCAGTCCATGGGCGTCATGCGAGCCACCTTTGTCGGCGCCGATCTCTCCGGCGCGGACTTCTCCGGCGCCAATCTGTTCAAGGCGGATTTCTCCTATGCCCGCCTGACCGGCGCCAACCTGAAGGGTGCCGATCTCCGCAACAGCGATCTGGTCCAGGCCGATTTCGGCGATGCGGATGTGACCGACGTCGACCTCACCATGGCCGACCTGAACGGTGCCAGCTTTCTCGGCGCGCACGGCGTCGCCACGCTCAAGGGACTCCAGCAGGCGCGCAACCGCGACCGGGCCGTCTTCGACACTCCTGCCCCGTAACAGCGCCGGCACCCCCCCGATCAGACTGACTCCTCACCCCGGACAGAATACATGCCGACCGCCGCCCGTCCTATCCTTGTCACAGCCCTGCTGCTCGCTGCCTGCTCGAAGACCGATCAGCCCGCATCGATGCAATCGCAGCCCGCCGGGGAACTGGTCTACGTCACCAACGAGGACTCGCGCGACCTGACCGTCATCGATGCCACCACCGACTCGGTGGTGGCCACGATCTTTGTCGGGACCCGGCCGAGGGGCGTGAGGGTCAGCCCGGATGGAAGGACGGTCTACGTCGCCCTCAGCGGATCACCCAAGTGCCCGCCCACCATGCCGGATGGGGAGTGCGAGAAGCTCAAAACGGACCCGTCGCTCGATGGCGTCGCGGTCGTGGATGTCG
>JANOFA010000935.1:0-1444 GCA_031413355.1 Gemmatimonadota bacterium
AAAGGGGTGAAGAGTCCGCTGGATCGGGGTCAGGCGTAGGCGGGATGCTCTTCCCGCCTCTCATTGCCTGGCTCAGGCCGCCCGAACCTCGACGAGTGCGGCACGCGAGGAGGGCGCCGGAATCTGCTCACCGTCCTTCAACATGCTCTGGATATGCAGCTCAATCGCTTCTTCAATCAGTGCCAGAACAACCTCGGGCGAGGCGCCGACTGACACACAGCCCGGAAGGTCGGGAACATAGGCACCAAAGCCTTCCTGACCTTCCTCGATGACAACCAGGTACTTCATCGCCGCCGTCCAACGCATGGCACCGTCACGATCGACGGCCAGGAGCTGACCCGGCTCGACGAGGACCAGCTGGCCCGGTTCAGGGCGGAGCGGGTTGGCTTTGTCTTCCAGTCCTTCCACCTGCTCCCGACGCTTACCGCCCGGGAGAATGTCGAAGTGCCGCTCGAGCTCCGAGGTGAAGATCCCGGCCCGCGCGCTGATCAACTCCTGGTACGGGTCGGGCTGGGCGGTCGGGAGCATCACTACCCCAGCCAGCTCTCCGGTGGCGAGCAGCAGCGGGTGGCGCTGGCCCGGGCATTCAGCAACCGGCCCAGGATACTGTTCGCCGATGAGCCGACCGGCAATCTCGACGGCGTCACCGGAGCGAAGGTGATCGAGATCATGCTGGAACTCAACCGCGAGCTGGGCACGACCACGGTGCTGGTGACGCATGACGCGGCACTCGCGCGACGCACCGGCCGGATCATCCGGCTCGCGGACGGCGCCATGATTTCCGATGAACGGGTCTCGCCCGAGCCGGCGGGGGACAGGGAGAGTATCGGGCGGGGGCAGAGCGACGACTGATGACCAACCTTCGTTTCGTCGCCCGCATGGCCTGGCGCGAGGGGCGCGCCACCGGCCGCAAACTCCTGTTCCTCACCGCCGCCATCTCCGTCGGCGTCGGTGCGCTCGTCGCCATCGAATCGTTCACCGACAATCTCCGCACCGCCGTGGAGCAGCAGTCGCGTGCGCTGCTCGGCGGCGATATCGCCGCCCGGCTGCGTGGCGATCCGACCCCGGCGTACCGCACCCTGCTCGATTCGCTCACCCGAGCCGCCGGTGCCAACCCGGCGACCGACCTCTCCGAGGTCATCGCCTTCGACGGGATGTCCTACGTCCCCCGCACCGCAGGCACACGCCTGGTACTGGTGACCGCGATCATCGGCGGCTATCCGTTCTACGGTGTGGTGAAGACGGAGCCAGCCGGCATGTGGGGCCGGCTCGCCGAGGGTCACGTCGCTCTGGTCGATCCCTCCTACCTCACCGCGCTCAACGCGGAGGTGGGCGACACGATGGCGCTGGGCGAGAGCCGGTTCGAGATCGTGGGCACCGTCACCGGCTTTCCCGGCGATGTCGGGGTGCAGAGCGCCTTCGGGCCCAAGGTGTACATCCCGGG
>JANOFA010000936.1:0-3245 GCA_031413355.1 Gemmatimonadota bacterium
ATTCGGCCCGCGCAGTGATTCGGTCGTCGTAGGCGACACCACGATTCCCTATACCTCGCTCGACTCGATCCGGTTCGCGTTTTCGCTGCTCAAACGTGACACCTCGGTGACGGGGCTGAAGATCTTCGTCTACCGCCTGCCGCCCACGGTGGACTCGACCACGACTTTCGCGTTGGTGGACGCCGCATTCGTGCCGTCGGCGATCGTGGACAGTTTCATGGTCGACGATACCACCACGACCCAGCGGTTCGTCACGGTCTACCAGGGGGCCACCCTCCTCCCCTGGGTCATCACGCCTGCGGACTCCGGTGTGATCGCCCTGGGCTTCCAGCTTCGCGCGGCCAGCGGCACCGGTGTCCGCATCGGCGGCGTCGGCTCCGGCAGTTCCGGGCCGGCGCTCAGTCATTTCACCACGGCGCCCCAGGATACCACCACCGTCACGCGGGTCCTCAGTCCGGGGATCAGATTCAATACCTTTGTCTCGCAGACCACGCCGGTGGACAACATCGATGAGCTCACGATCGGCGGCGTGCCGAGCTCGCGCGTCATTCTCCGTTTCCCGTGGCCGAATCAGCTGCGGGATTCGGCGCAACTCGTCCGGGCCACGCTGGAGTTGGTCCCCCTGGCACCGTTCCCCGGGCTGGCCACGGATACGGCCTTCCTGCAGGTGCGTGCTGTGCTGGCCGATTTCGGCAGCAAGAGCCCGGGCGTGACGGACGCCTTCTTCATCGGTGTCGGAAGCCTTCTCCCCGGCGCCTCGGACACCGTCCGCATCGAAGTGCGTCGGGCGATCTCACTCTGGCAGGGTGCCAATCCGTTGCCCTCGATGTTTGTGCTGCAGCTCTTTCCCGAGGTGAGCAGCTTCACCCGCGCCGTATTCGGCTCCACCCGGACCCCGGCGAGCCAGGCCCGTCTGCGGATTACCTACGCGCTCCCCTATCCCTTTGAGGCTCCGTGAGCGTCCGGTACCGCCTTGCCTTCCTCACCGGCCGTCTGCTGCTGCTGGCGGCGCTCGGGGGCGCTCCGACCATCCTCCCGGCCCAATCATCCATGTTCGGCGTGCGCGGCCTGGGTCTGCCTGGCCGGCCGCTGACCGCCGCCACCAGGGGAACCGGTGGGGCCGTCGGTCTGTTCGACGGCGAAAGCGACGTCAATCCCGCTGCGATGGCCGCGCTCGACAATGTGACCGCCAGCTTTGTCATTGCGCCTGGCTGGCGGAAATGGGAGAGCCCGGCGGGCACTGCCGATCTTCGGGAGTCCCGCTTTCCGCTCATGTACGTGGGCGGGCCGATCCCGGGCAGCAAGGTCGGGGTGGGCATCTCGATCGGCAGTTACGCCGACCGGGATTTCACCCTGACCTCGAGTGACACGATCTTGTTGCGCGGCGCCCCGGTGGGCATCACGGATACCCTGAACTCCCGGGGCGGTCTGAGCGAAATCCGAGTCGCAGCCGGGGTGGCACTCGGCGGGCGCACCACGATTGGCGGGGGGGTGTACTGGATTACCGGTTCCAGTCGCATCGATTCGCGCCGGGCCTTCAGCGACAGCAGCTACCTCGCCATCCGCCAGTCGGCCGAACTCTCCTACCAGGGATTCGGCCTGTCCGCCGGCATCCTGCACCAGTTGTCACCCTCGGTTCAGCTGGCGGCGCTCATCCGCACCGACGGGAAAGCCACCATCGATCTCGATTCCGCGCGGGCCTACACCGTGGACCTGCCATGGACCGTCGGGGCTGGAGTGAAGATCCGCGCATCACGGCGAATCAGCCTGGCAGCTCAGGCCGTCTACAGGACCTGGTCCGGCGCCAACAGCGATCTCGTCGCCCAGGGTGCACCCGGTGCGCGCAACACCATGGAGCTGAACATCGGCGGGGAAGTCGCCCGGAAACTCCGTTCGCCATCGAGCCTGCCTCTCCGCTGGGGGGTCAGGTACGCCCAATTGCCCTTCTCCGTGTTGCCCGGCGGGTCCGCGAAGGAGCTGAGCGTCTCGGCTGGGACGGGGATGCGATTTGCCCAGCGGCGCGCGGGGATCGACCTGGCGGTGGAACACGCCTGGCGCAGCGAAGGGTCACAGTACAAGGAGCGGGCGTTGACGCTGATCTTTGGCCTGTCAATCCGTCCGTACGCTCCGGGAGTGCGGTAGGGCGGAGCCGGCGGTCGTCAGCCGTCAGCCGTCAGCCGTCAGCCGTCAGCGAGCGGCGATTCGGCGTTGGCTCGAAGCCATCCAGCAGTTGCCAACCGCCCAACCGTCCAATCGCCCAATCGCCCAACCGCCCAACCGCCCAATCGCCCAATCGCCCAACCGCCCAGCCGCCTTCCGCCCCCCCCCAGCTCGGCCTATCTTCAATTCCCAATGAAACGCGTCTATATCGAGACCTACGGCTGCCAGATGAATGTGGCCGACACTGAGCTCATGCTGGGCGCGCTCGCTCGTGACGGCTATCTCCCCACCGACCAGCCCGACGGCGCCGATCTGCTGCTCATCAACACCTGCGCCGTGCGTGACAATGCCGAGCAACGGGTCATCGGTCGACTGGGGGAGCTGCAGCACTACAAGCGGGGCGGGGCAATCCTCGGAGTGGTCGGCTGCATGGCGCAGCGACTGGGGCCGATGCTGCTGGAGCGGGCGCCCAAGGTGGATCTCGTTGCCGGGCCGGACTCCTACCGCAATCTGGCGAGTCTTGTCGCCCAGGCGCGGGAGGGCATGCGGGTGACGGATACTGAGTTCCGGTCGTGGGAGCATTACGAAGACGTGCCACCGGTGCGGGAAACGGCGGCGACCGCCTTCGTGACGGTGCAGCGCGGCTGCGATTACAAGTGCACCTTCTGCATCGTTCCGTATACCCGGGGACCCGAGCGGAGCCGTAGCTTGGCCGATGTGGTCCGCGAGGTCGCGGCACTCGCCGCGCGCGGGACCACGGAGGTGACGCTCCTTGGCCAGACGGTCAACAGCTACCACGACGGCACCCACGACTTCGCCGACCTGCTCCGCGCCACCGGGGCCGTCGACGGCATCCGGCGCGTTCGGTTTACCAGCCCCTATCCGACCGACTTCACCGATCGGGTTATCGAGGCCATGGCGACCGTCCCCGCGGTGTGCGAGCACGTGCACCTGCCGGTGCAGAGCGGCTCCAATGCCGTGCTCAAGCGGATGCTGCGGCGCTACACCCGCGAGGGATACCTCGATGTGGTGGCCAGGCTCCGCGCCGCGATGCCCGCGATCACCTGCTCCACCGATATCATCGT
>JANOFA010000937.1:0-4818 GCA_031413355.1 Gemmatimonadota bacterium
ATTAGCGCTGTCGGCAATCTTCGTCCTGTGAAAGGCCATCGGTATCTTCTGCGGGCTATGGTCAAGGTTCTACAAGCGTACCCGAACGTGCACCTGCTCCTTATCGGTGAACACGGTCCCGCTCCCGGGCGGCGATCCGACCGAGCAGCCAGAGGGCGGGCAGGACGGCGACGAGGACGAGCGCTGCCGGCTGGGCGAAGATGCTCATGGCAGGGTCCGCAGCCAGGTGGCGCGGAGCAGCGCCTCGGTCAGCACCATCGCGAGCCCGATACCGACGAGCCAGGGGAACAGCTCGTGATACTCCCGCGTCTCGCTGATCTCGACTTCGATCCGCTCCAGCGGGTCGATCACCGAGATCACATCCTGGAGAGCCTGTGGGTCGGTCGCCCTGTAGTACTGCCCTCCGGTGCGTGCGGCGATGTCCTTGAGCGCCACCTCATCCCGGTGGGTGAGCCGCCCGGAAAGCGTCCGAAGACTCCATACCCCGTTCAGGGCGACGGCGCCGGTGTCGGCGGAACTCAAGCCGATCGAGTGGATCCTGATGCCCAACGCACGCGCCGCTTCCGCCGCCTGGACTGGCGAGGGTTCGCCGGTGTTGTTGGCGCCGTCCGTGATCAGGACGACCGCACAGGCGTTCCGCTGGAGGTTCTTCAGCTGGTTGAGCGCCAGCGCCAGCGCGCTGCCGATCGCGGTCCCGTCGGGAAGCTGGCCGATTTCGACCTGACCGACCAGGCGGTCCAGCACATCGGCGTCACTGGTGAGCGGCGCCTGCAGCAGGGCCTTCCCGGCGAAGACGACCAGGCCCATGAGATCGCCATCCCGGCGGTGAATGAACTCCTGCACCACGGTCTTGGCGACGGCGAGCCGGTTGCCCGGCTGGAAGTCGGAGGCCTTCATGCTGCTCGAGATATCCAGCACCAGCATCAGCTTGCGGGAGCGCACCCGAGTCGGCTCGGCCTTGCCCGGGACCTGGGGCCGTGCGAGGCCGAGCACGAGGAGCGCGAGGCCACCGACGGCCAGCAGCTGCGGCAGGCGATGCCACCCTTCCCGGGCGGAGGGGGGCATCCCCTTGGCGAAACGCAGCGCGGGAAAGGCGATCCGATAGTGCGGTGCCGCGCGGCGATGCCGGAACCACCGCAGGAAGAACAGCAGCGGCACCAGGCTCAGCAGCAGGAACCAGGGGCTACCGAACCGCATCGGTCACCTCCGGCCCGGCCGCCGCCGCAGCATCCCACCCCTGCAGCAGCGCGCGGGCGCGGCCGAGATGCTCTGCTGCCGCCGGACGGTCTGGCCGCAGGCGGGCGAACTTGACCAGATCGGCGTCGCCGAGCAGGCGCTCGCAGCTGGCGCGTGCCGTGCCCATCGACAGCACCGCGGGCAGGGATCGACCGACTTCAGGCGTGGTGAGGCCCTGATGCGGAATCGCCCCGGCGGCGAGCAGGCAGTCGCGCAGCACCTCGGCGACATCGGCATAGAAGGGAGCGACGCCATTGGCACTCGAGCGGAGCGCGGCGTCGAGTGCCTCCAGTCGCGCCAGCGCGGCGGCGAACGGCCCACGCGGGAGGAGCACCGGTTCGGGAGCGCGGAGCCGGCGGCCACCGCCGCGGCGCCAGAGCCAGTACGCCGCGGCCAGCATGAGGACCAGCAGTCCAGCGAGCGGCCCCCAGAGCGGACCCACCAGTGCAATGAGCGGCTTGATGTCCTTGAGCTGCGGATTTCCCTCCGGCGCAAGTGAGGCGATCACCATGCGGATCGACGGTCCGAGCAGCGTATCCGGCGGCGCGCCTGGTTTGGTGCGATACAGCAGTCCGAAGATGGGCACCGGCTGTTCACCGATGCGGTAGAATGCCATGCGGATCTTGCCGCGCCAGATCCGGTCGCCGGCACCACGCAGCGTGTCGGTGCTCAGGATGCGCAATCCGTCCGGCACATTCAGCATCACTCGCGGTGCGTTCTCCAGCAGCTCCTGGCCGGGCGAGAGCTCCACCGTCACCAGAAACGTGACCGGATCGCCGAGCGTGGCGCGGGGCACCTCCTGGCGCAAATCCATCCGCTGCGCCACGAGCGGGCGGCACAGTGCGACAACCAGGAGGAATGGCAAGAGGCGGCGCATCACTAGTACCTGCGGCGCTCCCGGCGGCTGAAGAAGGCGGCGAGGGGCTCGCCGTACTCCTGATCGGTGTGGAGTCGGAGCAGGTCGATGCCGCGGCTCAGGCAGTGATTGTTGAAGCCATCATCGAATGCCTGACGCGCCGCCCGGAAGTGCTCGCGTACGTCCGCCCGGCCGGCGTCCACCACCCGCCAGTCGTCCTGCTCCGGATCCCACAGCGTCACCAGTCCGACCGGCGGGAGCTCCCTCTCGCGCGGGTCCAGCAGCTGCAGGGCGACGACATCGTTGCGCCAGGCGAGGCGGTCGAGCGCGGGCCAGCTGCTGTCGTCCAGGAAATCGGAGATGACCACCACCATGCTCCGGTGCCGCAGGAGCGGTTCGATGAGGTCGAGACTCTTCCCCAGATCCGTCGCCCGCTCCTCCGGGGCATACGACAGGATCTGACTCACCACGCCCAGGGCCTGGCGCCTTCCGCTGCGGGGCGGACTGAACCATTCGACCCGGTCGGAAAAGAACGCGGCGCCAACCCGGTCGCGGTGGCGGGTGGCGGAAAGTGCCAGCACGGCGCCGAGTTCCGCCGCGAGTTCCCGCTTGGTCCGGGAGACGCTGCCGAATCCGCTCGAGGCGCTGACGTCGAGCAGCAGCAGCAGGGTCAGCTGCCGGTCCTCGTGGAACCGCTTGATGAACGGGGTGCCGAGTCGGGCGGTCACGTTCCAGTCGATGGTGCGGATGTCGTCGCCGGGGAGGTATTCCCGCACCTCGGCGAATTCGATCCCGCGCCCGCGGAAGGTGCTGGCGTAGTCGCCAGCGACGAGATCCCGCACCAGCTCCCGGGTCGTGATCTCGATGCGGCGGACTTCCTGTTCGAGCTCCGCCGGCGTCACGGCACCTGCACGGCGGCAAGAATCCGGTCCAGCATCTGGTCCGAGGTGAGGCCCTCCGCCTCGGCCTGGTAGGTGGGGATGAGGCGGTGGCGAATGGTGTCGTGCGCCATCGCCTTGATATCCTCCGGCAACACGTATGCCCGGCCCTGCAGGAAGGCGTGGGCCTTGGCCGCTTTCACCAGATAGATGCCGGCCCGCGGCGAGGCGCCGAACTGGATCATCGACTTGAGATCGGGGAGCTTCCAGCGGTCCGGCTCGCGGGTCGCGGTGACGATGTCGAGCACATACTCCTTGATCTTCTCGTCGACGTAGACCGAACGCACGATGTCGCGGGCGCTCAGCACCCGGTCGGGATGCAGCACCGCACGGGTCGTGGGTTCCGGGCCATCGGTCATCCGGTCGATGATCTCGCGTTCCTCGGTCCGGCTCGGGTAGCCGACCACCAGCTTGAAGAGGAAGCGGTCGACCTGCGCCTCCGGCAGCGGGTAGGTGCCTTCATGTTCGAGCGGGTTCTGGGTGGCGAGCACAAGGAAAAGCGGCGGCAGCCGGTGGCTGGTCCCGCCGATGGTGACCTGGCGCTCCTGCATGCACTCGAGCAGCGCGCTCTGCACCTTCGAGGGGGCGCGGTTGACCTCGTCCGCCAGGAGGATGTTGGTGAAGATCGGGCCCTGCTGCACCGAAAAGTCGCCGCTTTTCTGGTTGTAGATCATCGTGCCCAGCAGGTCGGCGGGCAGCAGGTCCGGGGTGAATTGTACCCGGCGGCAGTCGCAGTCGATGGTCGAGGCGAGGGTGCGCACCGCGAGCGTCTTGGCCAGGCCCGGCAGACCTTCCAGCAGCAGGTGTCCATCCGCCAGCAGCCCGATGAGAAGACTTTCCAGCAGCGTCTGCTGCCCCACGATGACCCGGCCGATTTCGGTGAGGACCTCGCGGAAGACCGCGCTTTCCGCTGCGATCTCCGGGGTGCGCGCCAGGGCGGACTCGGGCGCGAAACGAGCGAGCGGTGCGCTCTGCGTGATGGTCATGCGGGCAGCATCCTCGGCGGAGGGGAGCGGGTGGGCGGGTCAGTGACGCTGGGAGTACTTCAGCGCGGAGGTGCAAAATTATACGGCGGGGCGGGTAGGCGGGAGGGGAAGCTGGATTGCGGGGCACAAAGGTTGGACGGAACCTCCCCGGCGATGCACCTTTCCGGCTCACTCGCCACATGGCGCCTTGTCGACTAATGCACACCGAGCCGGACACCCGCGCACCGCGGGCCTTTCCTTCAACTCGCGAATCGCTGGTCCGCGCCTTCACCAGCGGGGACCCGGGGCAGCGCCGGGCCGGCTTCGAGGCGCTGGTGGCTGCCTACTGGCGGCCAGCGTACGCCCACCTGCGGCTCCGGTGGCGCCTGGAGCCAGCGGACGCCGAGGATTCGGTCCAGGAGTTCTTCACCGTCGCACTCGCCCAGGAGTTCTTCAGCGAATACGATCCCACCCAGGCTCGATTCCGCACCTTCCTCCGGCTCTGCCTCGATCGGTTCGCCGCCAAGGCGCACCGCGCCGAGCGCCGGCTCAAGCGGGGGGGCGGCACGGTGCACCTGTCGCTGGACTTTGCCGGCGCGGAGCAGGCGCTGGAGGCGCCGCTGCCGGGGCAACCCGAGGATCACGCCTTCGACCGCGAATGGGTGCGCTCGCTCTTCGATGGCGCCATCGAGGCACTGGCGCTGGAGTGCCGTGCCGACGGCCACGAGGTCCGCTACGAGGTGTTCCGGCAGTACGATCTGGCGCTGGACGGGGAGGCGGCCCGCCCGACCTATCGCGCCATCGCCGAAGGGTTGGGAATCCC
>JANOFA010000938.1:0-2728 GCA_031413355.1 Gemmatimonadota bacterium
TATAATATCAAACAGACAACTTAAACCAAATTAAAATATTCAATAGGTGTCATTTATTACCATCCTAAATAAAGATATGCAATTAAAAAAAGGGAGGGAATTTTGATTGATTGGATAAAATTTTATACCCTTTTGATCTGGAACCCCACTATAATTCGCCGGGTTTTACCCATCAAAATTGAGACCTCCAGCCTCATTTGGACAATTGGGCCCTGACGCAAAAGCAGCTCGCCTGCCGCACCACACTGTCGCTCCTCATGCTCGCAAGTACGAGCGGAGTTCTGCAGGCCCAGAAGATGTCGCTGGCACCGACCATTGGCATTTATGTGCCGACGTCGGAGCTCGTCAAAGCCGCCGCCGGCCAGAGTTTCAAGCAGCAGGTGAGCATCAGCGTCGGCGCCAGGCTGGGACTCGCGCTTGGTGAGCGGTTCGGACTCGAAGCCTCCGGCGACTATGCGCCGAGCGAGCTGACCTTCTCTGCCACCGGCAGTACGTCCAAGACCAAGTCGAAGATCATCAGCGGCTCCGGCAAAGTGCTGGTCTTCCTGCTGCCGGCGCGGCATCCGATCGCCCTGCTGGTGAGTGGCGGAGTCGGCGTGGTGAACCGGAGTGGCGATGCCTACCCGACCAGCTCGACCGACGTGGGTGGCACCCTGGGCGCCTCGCTCCGGGTGCGGGTCGGCGGACTCCTGAGCGTGCAGCTCAACGCCGAGGACTTCCTGTACCGTGCCAGTTATCAGGGCAGCGCGCAGACCAGCGCCGTCACCCAGCACGACCTGCACATCTCATTCGGATTTGGCTCGGGATTCTGAAGTCTTCGACTCACTCTTCACTTCTCACGTTGGAGCACTGACATGTACACGACAACTCGCTGGCTTGGGATAGGCTTGCTCTCCGCACTCGTTGCCTGCAGTTCGGAACCGGTAGCACCCGGCACGGCAAATGGCGGCCCGCCGTCAGGGCTCGACGCCACCGCGATTCGGCTGGACGTCGACCTGGTGCAGGGCACGGTGAAGCTGGCCGCGCCCGATGCGCCGGCGAATCCGGGGAATAATCGCAGCTACGCCATGCTCGGCAGCAACGAAGTAACCGCGACCACCAGCAACTTCCTGCGGTCGGCACCGGGCGCTTATCAGCCGAACAAGGTGCGGGTGCAGTTCGATGTGGCGATCACCAATCGGCTCACCAGTGCGACACTGGTCCCCTCCACCTTCTCCGGTGGCTCGACCCCGACCGGATTACTGCTCTTTCCTTATAGAGTGACCCAGGTCATCGGCGGGACGCCGTCGCAGGTGCTCTCCAGCGTGGACTGGAATGGCGACGGGACAGCGGGGAGCGGTGTGCCGCGCAATTTCTTCAATGACTTTGGCTGCAGCACCACGGGGATCACCTCCGACTGCTTCCGGTGGGAACAGTTCGCCAGTCCGCTGTACGCCGGCGCGACCACACCGTCCCGGCAGGTGGGTTTCGATGTGCCCAAGGCGGTGACGTCGTTTCAGGTCCTGCTCATTCTGGCGGCCGACATCAGCAGCGATCTGAACGCCGTCGCCCGCGTGGAGGTCACCCCACCGAGCTACACCATGGCGGACGGCTATTCCGCACCATTCTCCGCGATGGCCTACGACATTCTCAACAATCCCCTGCCCTGGGCGCAAATCCACTGGGCTTCCGGAGACCCCACGGCGGTGCAGTTCCAGTACGGCGGCGCGCTGGTGGACACCTTCATCGCACCGAACGTCGTGGTGCATGGGCGCAAGGTCGGACTCTCGAGCTTCACCGCTAGCTCCGGCGGTATCACGACGGTGGTCTCGATCGACATCCAGGTGAACACCATCGTGCTGGTGCAGCTCTACCTGCCGGACTCGAGCCTCACCGTCGGCGATCAGGTACAGGGAGACCCACGGGTCAAGGACAACTCCGGGTACATCGTGCCCGGCTTCCTGCCGACCTGGAGCACGAGCGACGCGAACGTGGCGACGGTCGATCAGAACGGGCTGGTCACGGCCGTCGGCCCCGGCAACGCGACGATCACCGCGACGGCCGCCGCCGCACACGGCTCGGTCGACATCACGGTGGCGGCGCCGGTCGTTTCCAGCATCCAGATCACCCCACCGAGCTACGTCATGGCCGACGGCCTCACCGCCGCATTCTCGGCGATGGCCTATGACCAGAGCAATAACCCGATGCCTGGGGCGGTGATCACCTGGACCTCCAATCCCACCGAGGCGGCGTTCCAGTACGGCTCCGCACTGGTCGGGACGATCGACGGGCCAAGCGTGATTGTGCACGGGCGGCTGGATGGAGTGTGGCCCATCACCGCGAGCTCCGGTGCAGCGTCGGCGATCGCTCAGCTCGACGTGCAGGTCCGCACCATCGTGCTGGTGCAGGTGTATTCGGCGGATTCGAGCATGACGGCGGGGGAGCAGCAGCTGGCGCAGGTGTCAGTCAAGGACAACTCCGGCTACATCGTGCCGTTCCCCGTCTCGTGGACGACGAGCGACGCGAATGTCGCCACCGTCGATGCCGCCGGGCTGATCACCGCATGGGGTCAGGGAACGGTTGACATCATTGCGACCAGTGCCGCGGTCAGTGGCAGCATGCCGCTGACCGTTCTTCCCAGTCCCTGACCCCGCCCGAGTCAACGATGGGTAGGTCCGGCCTCCGTGCCGGACCACAAAGGGCATTGAGGATGGGTAGCTCCGGCCTCCGTGCCGGACCGCGAAGGGCC
>JANOFA010000939.1:0-2521 GCA_031413355.1 Gemmatimonadota bacterium
GTCGTGATGGTGCTGGTGTGCCTCGGCATCGCGCTGTGGTTCCGCCGGCGCGGGTGGCTGAAGTGAGCGGCATCGCCTGGTTGATCGGTGGCCTCGTTGGTGGCGCGGCTGGAGCGCTCCTCTGGCGCCGTCGCCTGGGGGAACAGGTGTCGCTGCCCGGGGCTGATCCGGCGCTGCTTCCTGATCCAGCGCTGCGCTGGCTGGTGCAGGCCCGGGGGGCGCGCGCGGCATGGGTGTCCACCCCGCCGGCACGGGAGGGTGGCTCCCCGGGCTGGCAGCGGTTCATCCTCGACGCCAGCTTCGGTGGTCAGGCGCTCAGCCTGGTCGAGGAGCGGCTTGGCGCCCTGCGGGAGCAGGCGGCGTCCGGCGCCGAGCGGCTCGACGCCGGCACGCTGCTCTACGCGTCGGCCAGCGGGCTGGTCACCGGGCTGCTGCTGCCGCTCGGGGCGCCGGACGCACTCCTGCGGGTCGCCGGCGAGGATCTGGTGGCGCTGCTCGACGGATTGGCGCGGAAGCCGATGCTCGACCGGATCACCCCCGACCTCGATGGGCCAGGCGAGTCGCTCGGCAGCATCGGGCTCCGGCTGGCGTATCAACTTGAGCGGATCCTGAATGCGGAGGTGATCGTCGCCGCGACGCTCGAGGACGAGGTGCGGATCATCGGCACGTCCGGGCGGGCCGACCGGCGCCTGCTCGATGCCGTTGCCCAGCCTGGCAGCCCGGTGCACCAGGTCGCCAGCGGCGAAGTGGCCTCCCTGACGAGCATCGCCGACCCGCTGGGTGGCATCGTGCATGATCGGCGGAGCCATGTCATGCCCGCGGTGGTCACTCCGATCCGGTTCGGTGACGAGACCGTCGGCGCGGTCGCGTTCTGGACCGATGAGAACGCGGTCCCCATCGGGCCGGTGATCGCGGAGGTGCAGGAGACGCTGCGCAACGTGGGTCCGAGGATCGTGCGGGCGCGGAGCGGGGAGGAGCTGCGCAACGCCGCCGTCACTGATCCGCTCACCGGCCTGAAGAACCGACGTGGGCTGGAGGAACTGATGAGCCGGGTTGGCGTGACCCAGGCGACGCTGATCTACGCCGACTTCGACAAGTTCAAGCTGCTGAACGACACCCTGAGTCATCAGGCGGGCGACGCGGCGCTGGTGCACTTTGCGCGACTGGTGCACGACCAGATCCGGGGCGGCGATGTAGCCGCGCGTATCGGAGGCGAGGAGTTCGCCATCTGGCTGCCCGGGGCGGCGCTGCAGTATGGCGCCAAGGTGGCGGATCGTATCCGCATCCGGCTGGGCACCACCACGTGGGACTGGCAGGGCCGCACCTGGCCGCTCAGTGCCAGCTTCGGGGTCGCCGCAGTGCCCGACACCAGCCGGAGCATTGGCAACCTCCCCGCGCAGGCCGACGCCGCCCTCATGGATGCCAAGCAGCAGGGACGGAACCGGGTGGAGACAGCGCGTACCATCGGGTGACGCGGGGAGGGAAGGTCGGACCGGGTGCCAGGCGCCGTTGCCAGGTCCGCTTCGTTATATTGAGACACTACCCGGGGGCGACTGGCTTCGACGGGTCGGTTGAAGGAATAGCTGCGTGCCCAGGTCCAGTGTCCTGGTAAAACTTTCTGGAACGCTTTATCTGCCAACTCTGAACTGGCAATGGCCGCGTAAGCTGAGCTTCTAGCTCGCTTCACGTACCTCCGCTGACTACAGCCCGCCCGGGGCGGTACCAGCGGATCGCAAATCTGGGCTAGTGGCTGCCGGAGCCCCGACGGCGGACACGAGATCTCTGGGGATAGAGCTGGGAACGGCGGTCGCGGTGCCGGTTCCAGTCGACGCGGAAAACCGAGTCTACGCACGTAGACGCTTCTCCGGATGCTTTCGCGGACGAGGGTTCGATTCCCTCCGCCTCCACTGGCGAACAGCCATCAGCTTGCAGCCGTCAGCCGTCAGAGTCGTGACGATTGACGGCTGTTTGCGTTTCCCTCACCGTCGTGACTGCTGACTGCTGACTGCTGACTGCTGACGGCTGACGGCTGTCGGCTGTCGGCCGACGACTACTCCCCTCCGGCTGGATGATGCTCCGGGATGAAGTACGCCAGCGGAATCACCATGAAGATTGCGTACGACAACCAGATCGAGACGTAGGCCAGGGGAACTGCCGCCGCGTAGAGCACAAAGGTGGCGATGTTTTTCCGGTGGGCCCGTCCATGATATCCCGTCAGGCTCTGGTCGTGGCGGTGCTGACGGGCGACCGACAGTCGCAGGAGTCCGAACGCGGTGGAGGCGAGGGCGAGCAGGCCGCCGTACATCGCCACCGCGAGTGGCGCCGTGTGGTTTTCTCCGAGATATCCCGTTACGAAGGGGATCAGCGACATCCAGAAGAGCAGGAGGTTGTTGGTCCACAACAGCGCCGCGTCGGCCCGTAGCGCGGTGTGGAGCAGGTGATGATGATTGACCCACATGATCGCGACGAGCACGAAGCTCATCAGGTAACTCAGGAACACCGGTGTGAGGTGGAGCAGGGC
>JANOFA010000940.1:0-3361 GCA_031413355.1 Gemmatimonadota bacterium
GTGGTGTCGTTCGCGGATGTCACCGCCGAACGGAGCAGCCTCCTGGCGCTCCGCACCAGCGAACAGCGGTACCGGACGTTCATCGAGCAGAGTTCAGAAGGGATCTGGCGCTACGAATTCACCGAGCCGGTACCGATAGCGCTGCCGGTCCTGGAGCAGATTCAGGCCTGGGCGGTGCATTCGTATCTGGCCGAGTGCAACACCGCCATGGCCCGGATGTACGGCTATGAGCGCCCCGAGGAGATCACCGGCTCGCGGGTCAGCGACCTCCTCTCCCTCGACGACCCGGCGAACCAGGCGTTTCTGTCCGCCTTCATCCGCGCCGGGTACCGGCTGACCGAGGTCGAGAGCCATGAGCACGATCGCCACAACCAGCGGCGGATCTTCCTCAACAACCTCGTCGGTCAGGTGGAAAACGGGGCGCTGGTCCGGATCTGGGGGACTCAGCGGGATATCACCACCCAGAAACAGCTCGAGGACGAAACCCGGCAGGCCCGGCGGATGGAGACCGCCGGGAGGCTGGCCGGCGGCATCGCCCACGACTTCAACAACCTGCTCACGGTCATCCTTGGCACCAGCGACATCCTGCTGCAGGACCCGGCGACCCACCTCACCGCCCGGGAGGACGTGGACGAGATCAAGCGCGCCGCGACCCGGGCCGCCGGTCTCACGCGCCAGCTTCTCGCATTCAGCAGGCGGCAGGTCCTGCAGCCGCGGATTATCGACCTCGATGCGCTGGTGGAGGGCGTCGAACGGATGCTGCAGCGGCTGATCGGCGAGGATGTGGTGCTGGTCACCCACCACCATGCCGGGCTGTGGCGGATCCAGGCGGACCCGGGACAGCTCGAGCAGGTGCTGCTCAACCTCTGCGTCAACGCGCGCGACGCGATGCCGACCGGCGGCCAGCTCACGATCAGCACCGGCAACGTCGATTTCGCCGGCACGGATTCGGGCCTGGAGAGCATCATGCCGCGCGGGGAATATGTGGCGATGACGGTCGAGGATAGCGGCAGCGGAATGTCGGCGGAGGTCATGCGGCACATCTTCGAACCGTTCTATACCACCAAGGAGCCCGGCAAGGGGACCGGACTCGGGCTCGCGACGGTGTACGGCATCGTCAAGCAGAGCGACGGGTTCATCTTTGCCGACAGCATTCCGGGAGCGGGGAGCCGTTTCCGCATCTTCCTCCCCCGGGTGGAAGGCACGCCGGAGGCGGTGGAACCGCTCGTTGTCGCACCAGCCGCACCCCCAGCGGAGGGGACCATTCTGCTGGTGGAAGACGAGGAATCGGTGCGCCGACTGGCCCGCCGGGTCCTCGAAAGCACCGGCTACCGTGTCCTCGAGGCGACGCAGGGCCACGAGGCACTGGCGATCGCGGAGCAGTCGCTCGGCGCGGTGGACCTCGTCATCACCGACATCGTCATGCCGGGGATGAGCGGCCAGGAGCTCACGCTCCGGTTGCGCGAGCGCCACCCCGCCCTCCGCATCCTGTATGTGTCGGGATACACCGACGACGCCATCCTGCAACACGGGACCCTGCTCCCCGATACCGGGTTCCTCCACAAACCCTTCTCCCCTGGCCTGCTCACGGCAAAGGTGCGGGAGATGCTGTTGCGCTGAGCCGGCCGGCGCACGACCTGGGGCGGCTCATCCGCTTCGCTTCCGTCATCCAGCCCGAAATACCAGTCCACCTGGTCCAGCAACTCCTCGTCGCTCGATACCCCGGTGAGGATCGATTCCGGGAAGCCGGGCTCCACCAGCACATATCCAAAGGGAAAGTCGAGCCCGGTCAGCATGATGCGCCGGGTCGGGCCACCCTCCAGCAGGACGATGACCGAGTCGGCCGTGGTGGCGACAAAGCCAATGCTGTCGTCCGCCAAACCCGGCGCCACCAGCCCGGTATAGGCGTGGAAGTCCTCCAACTGGTCCGCCCCCTCCCCCTGCAGCGTGTCGGCGGCCGACAGCCAGAAGGCGACGACCGTCGCCTCCCGGATCACCGGCGCGCTGTCGAGCGGCTGGAGCACGTCCGGCCCGGTGAGGTCGGCAGTCGGCCGATGCGGCGGCGCCGACCGCGGGCGACAGCCCAGTACGCAGCAGAGAACGAGCAGGAAACGGCAGGGCATGATGGCTCGCGGTTCAGGAAGTGCCGGCGTCGGCCAGTCGCCTGATATATGGAGGGAAGATACAGATGCGGACCGAGTCCGTCGCGGTGCCGATCATGTGGGACCGCCTCGCTGATGTGCGGCAGGCGATGGGCGGCAGGCGGTAGGCTGAACGCTACCCGCTGACGGCTTTTGGCTGACGGCTGATGGCCGCCACCTCCCCTTCTTGTTCAGTTTTGTGCAAGCAACTACTTGCTTCTGACAAGATCTCCTGCTACTTTCCCCACCCTCATGATTGATATCCGTGATCGCATCCTCGCCGCCGCCGTGCGGGTCTACGCCCAACAGGGCTTCCGCGGCACCACGACACGCCTGGTCGCCTCAGCCGCGGAGGTGAACGAGGTCACCCTCTTCCGGCATTTCGGCACCAAGGAAGCGCTTATCACCGCCGCCCTGAGCCGGCTCGAATCCTCTTCCCGCCTGCCCCCGCTTGGCGAACCCGTCGATCCCGCCGCCGAAGTGGGGGCGTGGGCCAGCGCCCTCTTCCACCACTGGCATGATTCACGGCGGCTGGTCTGCCAGGTTATGGGCGACATGCTGCACCATCCGGAGCTGGCGCCGGCCGTCTGCGCCGAGCCGGATTGCGAACACCATAAGCTCACGGCGTACCTGGAGCGGATGCGTGCCGCCGGACTCGCGCCGGCGGAGTTCCGCGCCGAAGCCGCCGCCGGTCTGCTGCTCGGCGCGGTCTTCACCCACGCCATGTGGCGCGAGCATTTCGAGACGGCGGACCTTCCCCCCGCAGCCGCCGTCATCACCAGCTACGTCTCTCTGATGCTCAACGCCATCGGCTATCGGCCGGCTGGCAGTCGATCCACGAAGGAGCCGGCATGATCCGCCCCCTCGCTCGCGCCCTCGGTCGCGCGGCGCTGCTCGTGTGCGCCCCCGCACTGCTCGCGGCCCAGCGTCCGGCCCTCGATACCCTCGCGGGTTCAAATGCGCTCTCGCTCGATGAGGCGCTGCAGCGCGCCCTGCCGGCCAGCGAAACTGTCGCCCTGGCCCGCGTGGCCGTCGCACGCGCACGGGGAGAAGAACAGCAGTCGCGCAGCGAATTCTATCCCCAGATCAGCGGCTCGGCGTCGTACACCCGCACGCTCAAGTCGCAGTTCAGCCGGTCGAGCGGGCCCACCGACACCACCATCGTCAACTCCTGCAATCGCTTCACCGCCAACCCGAGCCAGCCGACCGGTACCCGGGTC
>JANOFA010000941.1:0-7643 GCA_031413355.1 Gemmatimonadota bacterium
GCACCGACTTTTCGGCGCGAGCCTCTCTCACAACAATGCCCCCCTGACCGGCGAGGGGGTGTTCGTCTCCGGGTCGTACTTCCCCACCCTCGGCCTGCAGCCTGTCCTGGGGCGGCTGCTCGGGCCCGACGATGACCGGACCATCGGCTCGCACTTCGTGACGGTGCTCAGCCACCGCTTCTGGCTCTCACACTTCGATGCTGACCCCGGGGTGCTGGGCCAGACCCTCACCGTCAATGGCCACGCGCTGAGCATCATCGGCGTTGCGCCGCGCGGCTTCGACGGGACGACACTGGGGGCAGAGCCGAAGCTCTTCGTCCCGATCACGATGAAAGGGCTGATCGATCCCGGATTCAACGAGTACGAGCGCCGGAACAGCTACTGGATCTACCTCTTCGGCCGGGTCAAGCCGGGCGTCTCGCTGGCACAGGCGACGAGCGCGCTCAACGGCCTGTACCATCCGATCATCAACGAGGTCGAGGCGTCGCTGCAGAACGGCATGAGCGAGCAGACCCTGGCGCAGTTCAAGGCCAAGTCGCTCCTCGTAACGGCCGGCCCGCAGGGACAGAGCTCAGTGCACCGGGAGGCGCAGACTCCGCTCTACATGCTCATGGGCGTCACCGCCGTGGTGCTGCTCATCGCCTGCGCCAACATCGCCAATCTCCTGCTGGCCCGAGGCGCCTCACGCGCCATGGAGATGGGGGTGCGCCTGGCGCTCGGCGCGAGCCGCCGCCAGCTGCTGGTGCAGCTGCTCACCGAGTCGGTGCTGCTGGCGCTGATGGGCGGGCTCGGTTCGATCGTCGTGGCCAGGTGGACCCTCGCGGGCGTCGCCGGGCTCCTCCCCCCCGAGATCGCCAGCGCGCTCCATATCGAACTCCAAACGTCCGTCTTCGGCTTTGCGGCGCTGCTCTCGGTGGTCACCGGACTCCTGTTCGGGATGTTCCCGGCGCTGCACAGCACCCGTACCGATCTCGTCACCGCCATCCGGGGCAACGCCGGTCAGATCGCCGGCAATCGCGGGGCTGCCCGATTTCGTGCCAGCCTCGTGACGGTCCAGATCGGGCTGGCCACGACCCTGCTGATAGCGGCCGGACTGTTCATCAAGAGCCTGCTCAACGTCACTCACGTGGACCTTGGTGTCCGGGTCGACGACGTCGTCACCTTCGCGATCTCGCCGGAGCAGACCGGGTATGACAGCACCCGTTCCCGGCAGCTCTTCGAGCACGTCGAGGAGGAGCTGCGCGCCATTCCCGGCGCCACCGGCGTCACCTCCTCGATGGTACCGCTCCTCGCCGGCAGCAACTGGGGCACCGACGTCCACGTGCAGGGGTTTCCTTCCGGCCCCGACGTGGACAACAACTCCAGGTTCAATGAAGTCGGCGCCGGCTATTTCGGCATGCTGGGCGTTCCCGTGCTCGCGGGGCGGGAATTCACCGATGCCGATCGACTGGGCACCGCGCCGGTCGCGATCGTCAACGAGGAGTTCGTGAAGAAATTCAATCTCGGGCAGGATGCCGTGGGAAAATTCATGAGCGACCGGGGACCCGACTCGCTCACCATCCAGATCATCGGGGTGGTCCAGAATGCCAAGTACGCCGAGGTGAAGGATGTCGTCCCGCCGCTGTTCTACCGGCCGTGGCTGCAGGACGCGAATGTGGGGTCGATGAATTTCTACGTGCGCACCGCGCTCCCGCCATCGCAATTGCTGCTCGCGCTCCCCGCCCTCATGCGGAAGATCGATCCGCAGCTTCCAGTGGAGGGGATCAAGACCATGCCGCAGCAGATCAGGGACAATGTCTTCCTCGACCGTATCCTCAGCATCCTGTCGACCGCCTTCGCCGTGCTCGCGACCCTCCTGGCTGGCGTGGGCCTGTATGGCGTCCTGGCCTATACCGTCTCGCAGCGCACCCGCGAGATCGGCGTCCGCATGGCGCTCGGCGCCGACGCCGGCACGGTACGGCTGATGGTCTTGCGTCAGGTCTCGGGCATGATGCTCTTGGGTGGCGTGGCCGGTGTGCTGGCGGCGCTCGGACTGGGACGAGCGGCGAGTTCGCTGCTGTACGGCATGAAGGGGCATGATCCGATCGTCTTCACGCTCTCCGTGCTGGTCCTCATGCTCGTCGCCTTTGGCGCAGCGTACCTGCCGGCGCGCCGCGCGTCACGGGTCGATCCGATTCAGGCGTTGAGGTATGAGTGAGCTGGTAGGGAGTAGGGAGTTGGCGATAGGCGATAGGCGCTGGGCGAAAAAGATCAGGTCAGCTTCCCGTCCGCGACAGTGACGGAGGCCAGGGAATGTGGGGAGGACGGGATGACTGGCCCTCCCCCCCGGTTCCCCGTTCCCCGTTCCCCGTTCCCCGTTCCCGGTTCCCCGTTCCCGGTTCCCGGTTCCCGTTTCCCGTTCCCGCTTCCCCTCACACACACATATCGTGGACCACCGCCCCGCCCCGCACCATCCGGAACGGTCCCAGGACCTGATTCAGATCCGTCAGCTTCACGGTGAAGACCATCGTGCTGCCATCGATCTGACCGGTGTAGACCGCCGGATGCGGCGGGTGACCGCCACCCGGGATCGGCCCGCCGCCGAAGAAGTGTCCACCGGTGGCCCTGAACTGCCCATTCTGACTCACGGTCCACGCCGAGTCGATTGTTCCGGCGCCACAGGCGTAGCCCACCGCACCACCAGCGCGGGAGAGGGACACGCTCGCCTCGGTCCCGCCCCAGACGCCCAGGGCTCCCTGGGTTCCGCCGCGGACATCCTCGGCGGCGGGCGGGGTGGGAGCGGCGCAGGCGATCATCGCTGTCAGGCAGGCGAGGAGACTGAAGCGGGAGGGGATCATCTGGTCCTCACAGGAATGCGAGCCATGGGTGGGGCAAGCGTCCCCGCCTGCCCGCATCATTCCGACCGTGATCAATCATGGTGCGGCATCCCCGCCTGGTGCAAGGGTGGGACAGAGGAAAGGCCAGCCGCATGGCTGGCCTTTCCGTTTGGTCCAGCGCCGTGCCCGCCTACTGTCTGGCAAGCACCTCGTCGGTCGGGATCGGGAAGGTGGGATAGACCACATCACCCGGCCGATCGATTGAGAGCTGGCCGAGTCGGTTGTACCGCCGCATGTCGATCCAGCGGTGGCCCCATTCGTACAGCAGTGAGTACCGGCGCTCGTACAGCATCGCGTCGATGCCTGCCGCCTGGGAACCGAAGGCGGGGAGCGCCGGCAGCCCACCAGACGCGACCCGGACGAAATTGATATCGTCCAGCGCCGCGGAGAGGTTGTTGAGCTGCAGATTGGCCTCCGCCCGCAGCAGCACCAGCTCCTCGTTCCGGATGATCGGAATCGGCGAGCTGGGGCCGGGATAGAGCGCCCAGCCGAGGTCCGACGTCAGGTTGGCGGTGGTCTGGGCGGTCCGCCCGAAGGTTTTGCTGAGGAACCGGGCATCCTGGAGCACCCCGCCGGTCTGCAGCTGCGCACTGTCACGCAACTGCGGGTGGGCGAAGTTCTCCGCCGTGCTCTGCTGGATGCTGTTGGTCGCTTCGCCCGAGCCGGTGCTGTACACCAGGTAGACGCCAGAGCTCAGCGGTGCCAGGGTATCCACGAACGACGCTGCAAGATCGGTCAGCACCTGGGCCCAGTTCTGCCGATAGGCATCGACCCGGGCCCGGAGGCCCCGGTTCACCTTGCTGAACTCGGCCGGTGTATCGAACCCGCTGAAGCCGCTCGAGAGCGAGAAGGGGAACGCGGTCGAGCCCGCCGCCTGCAGATCGGTCAGCGCCGAATCGAGCAGGTTTTCGACGTGATCGTACGCCAGCGTCTGGCTCACGAACGGCGCCGGTGGAGCGGTCACGTCGATCCCGACCGCGATCGGGATGGAATCCTGGGTGTGCGCCACCAGCACGTTGAGAAAGTCCAGCGCCTGCATCGTTCTGGTGTAGCCCTGGACGGCACTGATCTCCGCAGCGCTGAGTTCCTGCGCGCTGCCGATGTAGGTGAGCAGTTCATTGGCGCTCCGGATGTTCCGGTATTGCGGCACCCACTGCGATCCGCCGATGAACCCGCCGCCGTCGAGCGCACCGGTGAGCGCTTCCGTGGTGTAGCGCGGCTCGGAGCCGTCGAACCGGTAGCCGTCCCGGCCGATAATGCTGGTATTGAGAATCCAGCCGGGGTAGTAGCTGCGCACGCCGGCCAGCAGGCCAGTCGCGGAGGCAGCGACGCGCGCGCGGGTGGGATTGGGCCCGATGGGATCAGGGCTGTTGGGATTGGCGATATCGAAATTGCAGGCGTTGAGGGCCAGGGCGCTGAGCGCCACCGCCGAGGCCACGCGGAGGAGTCGAGTCGTCATGGTCAGAACCCCACATCAAGCGAAAGGTAGAAACTCTTGCTCGGCGGATAGGGGGCGACGTCGATGTTCCGGACGATCGCCTGGTTTCCGAAGTTGCTCACCTCGGGGTCGTAGCCGGAGTAATCCGCGATGCGGATCAGGTTGCGGCCGGAGAGCGAAATCCGGGCGCTCCGGGCCTGCCCGCCGAACATCGTGGTGACCAGGCCGCTGGGCAGGCCGTAGGACACCGAGATCTCCCGCATCTTGAGGTATGAACCGTCTTCGAGATAGACCTTGGTGTTGCCACTGGCCCATTGCCCGATGCGGGCGGCGCCACCGTCGGCCACGTCGGGGCTGTTGCTGCCGGCGTCGAACAGCAGCCGGGTCAGGTTGATGACATCCCCGCCCTTCTTCCAGTCCCAGTGCATCCCGAAGCGGAACCGTTTCCACTCGACATCGTTGGAGAAGCCCATCTGGAAGTCGGGGTAGGCATCGCCGATCGCCTGCTGCACCCCGCCCACCAGCCCGATGATCTGGGTCGCCGACTTGCCCTGCTCGATCTGGAAGACGCCGAGAGAGGTGCCGAAGCCGCCGGTCTGGAAGGCGGGGATCGGCAGCTTGGTGATCAGGCTGCGGTTCTGGGAAAAGCTGGTGCCGAACGCCCAGTAGATAGTGCTGCTCTGCACCGGAATGAGCTGCAGGCCGACCTCGAAGCCGCGGTTCCGCAGCGTCGCGCCGGAGTTGAAGATGCGGGTGGTCTGACCGGTGGATGGCGCCAGGGTCTGGTCGAGCAGCAGGTCGGTGATGTTCCGCTGGTACCAGGAGAATGAAAGCTGCGCCCGCCCGCGGGCCATCTGCGCGTCAAAGCCGAATTCGACTTCCTTCTGCCGTTCCGGCCGGATGTTCGGATCGCCGGCGCGCGGACCCACAGAGGTGGTGAAGTTCCCGTCGTAGACCCCGGTGGTGTCGAAGGTATTCTTTGAACCATACGTCGGCGCATTGCCGGTCTGGCCGTACGCCGCGCGGAATTTCACCTCATCCAGACTGCCGATCGGGGCGATCACCCGGTAGCTGCCGGCCAGCTTGGGATAATAGAAGTACTTGCCGGGGTCACCGTTGTTGCTGCTGCGGTCGGCCCGGAGGCCGGCGGTGAGCAGCAGCCGCCGGTTCAGCAGCAGCACCTCTTCCTGCCCGTAGATGCCCAGATCCTTGCCGGGGCGGATATCCTGGCTTACATCGCGCGTGGTCGCCTGGTCGGGGCTGCTCTGCCCCGTGAGCAGGCTCCGGCCGAGAACACTGGTGTTGTTGAGTTCGCGATACTCGTACTGCACACCGATCGACGTCGTCGCGCTCCACCCCTTGGAGACCGGGGTGTAGATGTGCGCGCCGTTCACGGCGAGCGTGGCGTTCAGGTTCGAGGCCTTCCCCAGAATGACGGTTCCGGACTGCCCATCGAGCGGCTCATACTGCAGTTCCGGCGGCGAGAGGAAGTCGTTCTGCTGATTGAAGTAGTCTGCGCCTCCGACAACCGTGACATTCAGGTTGTGCCGGTCGCCGGTGATGGCGGACCACTTGGTGCTCACCGTCCCGAGGGCCCGCCAGACATCTTCCTGGTTCTTGAGCAGGTTGAGGGTCTGCAGCGGATTACTGCGCTCGAACGGGTTGACCGGAAAGACACCCAGTGAATCGGCCCGGGGGTCGAAGAAGCTGGGGGTGAACGGCAGCACCAGGCCGGGCGAGGTACCGGTGTTGTCGTTATTGGACAGGGCCCGGTCAGAGCGTGAGTGCGTCAGGCTGGTGCTGACCGCGACCGAGACCCGGCCCCCGAGCGTTTGGTCCAGATTGATCCGGAAGCCCTGCTTCTTGTAGCCGCTGCCTAGCGCGATACCCGGCTCGTTCTTGGCCAGGCCGGAGATGTAGTACCGGGTCTGGTCGCTGCCGCCGCTCACGCTCAGCTCGGTCTCCGAGGCGAGGGACTTCTGGCCGTAGAGCAGGTCCTCATAGTCCACCTTCTGGCCGGGCCGGAAGAACTGGCCGACCAGCGCCGGGCTGTACACAGATGCGGCATCAGCGGAATCCCGGAAGGTGCGCTGGCCGATCTTGTTGGCGATCTGCGCAAAGCCGAAGCGCTGCGAGATATTGAACTGGGCCCGGCCCACCTGGCCCCGCTTGGTGGTGATGATGACCACACCGTTGGTCGCCTTGGAACCATAAATCGACGCGGCGGAGCCGCCCTTGAGGATCTCGATCTTCTCAATGTCGGATGGATTGAGGTCCGCCAGGCGGTTGGTGGGGTTGTCCTGGTTCGAGGCGTTGCCGCCCGCAGCCGCGGCGGTCACGGCGTTCTGCCCGTTGGCGATCGACGAGTTGCTGATCACGATCCCGTCGAGGATGAACAGCGGGTCGGCGCCGGCGTTGATCGTCGAGATGCCGCGCAGGTTGATCTGGATCCCGCCGCCGGGCGCACCACCGTTGGCCTGGATGTAGGCGCCGGGCACCTTGCCCTGCAGTGCCGCTTCCAGGGTGGGGGCGGGCGTGCGTGCCAGTTCATCGGAGTTGATCGTGGCAACGGCGTTGGGCAGGTTCTCTCTCCCCACGCCGGTGGACTGACCGGTGATGACGATTTCGTCGAGCTTCAGGAGGTCGCGGACCATGGTGATCTCGACCGTGGTCGCGTCTGGCTCGATCGTCACCGTCCGCCGCCGGTAGCCGATGAACCGGAGCTGCAGCGCCGCCGCTCCCTCCGGCACGTTGGCCAGCAGGAAACTGCCGTTGTCCTTGGTGTACGCGCCGAGTCGCGTACCCGGGACGGTAATCGCCACGCCGGCCAGGGCGCCGCCCGTGGCGGAATCGCGTACGGTACCGGTGAGAATGCGGGTCTGTGCCGCCAGTGGACCGGCGCTCAGGGCGAAACAGACCAGCGCAAGCCAAACCATCCGAGGCTTCATACGCTCTCCGCTTGGACTGCCGAGGTTATGGTGCCTGTTGCAGGTGGGTGGCTGGAGTTACCGATCGGTCACCGGGTTGTCAAGGATCTGCCGCCATCCCCCTTCCCCTTTCCCCCTCCCCCTGTCTCCTTTCTCCCGCCCCCTTCCCCGCGGCAGGAGCAGCCCATGTCCGTTGGCACCGGCTTCCTCGAGCAGGTCAACCTGTCCTTCGATCGTGCGGCGAAGCTGACCAGGCACGATCCCACCCTCCTCGCCAGCATGCGCGCCTGCAAGAACGTCCTCTACACCAGCTTTCCACTCAAGCGGGACGACGGGACCATCGAGGTCATTCACGCGTGGCGGGCGCAGCACAGCCACCACAAACTCCCCTGCAAGGGCGGC
>JANOFA010000942.1:0-1015 GCA_031413355.1 Gemmatimonadota bacterium
CATACATGAGCACCACACCCATGACAGCATACAGAAAATTCAGTCCGATGATCGACAACTCCATGGCGACTCCGGCGGAACGGGGCGGCACAACCTCAGCGGGGAGACCGAGCACAATATGGGGCCGTGGGCGCCGGGCGAAAGTCCGCGGCCTGCTGCTGCTGTGCCTGATCGCCCCAATCGGCCGGCCGACAGGACTGTCGGCGCAGTCCGACCCCGGCCCCCGGGCAATCACCCCGGCGGGGGTATTCCGCGCCTCGGCGCTGGTGGATTCGGTGTTTGTCGACCGCCAACTGCCGCGGGCTACCGTCGATGGAGGTGACTTTGCCGCCTACCTGATGGCCCGGCTCGGCGCCCGCGCCCTCCCGCCGGATTTCGGGTATCAGGTACTGGTAGACACGACGCTGTTGCGGATCGCCGGCCGGATCGCCGACCTGCCGCCGGAGGCACGCCGGGCCCTCGCAGGGCTGGTCATGGTCCTGCCTCCTGACACGAAACTCGAAGCCCAGATCGAATTGCTGTCCGCCGGCCGTGAAGCGGCACGATTCCGCCTGCGCGGTGCGACAGTGCAGGGCCTCCCGGTGCCGGAGGCGTTCCTGGCGAGCATGCTCGCCGAGGTGGGACGCCAGTACCCGGCGCTCACGCCGACGGGGCGCGACCTGCTGGTCCAGATCCCGACCGGAGCCAGCATGGTCCTGTTGCCTGGCGCGGTGGAATTGATCGGGCCCTAGCGAGACCAGTTGCGCAGGTCGTCACTGGACGACAACTTGACGTTCACCCCATCCGAGGCAATTCCATGCTGCTCCTGCTTTCCGCCCTCATGGCCGCGGCTCCGCTGGCCGATTCGGCCCGAACCCTGAATGGCGTCGTCCTGCCGGCCACCATTGAGGTCAGCGGACAGGCGCTGAGCCTCAACGGCGCCGCGCTCCGCAAGAAGTTCGTCGTGAAGGTCTACGTGGCGGGCGCTTCAAAAGCTCGGCGCCGTCGGCGGAAATCCCTTTAAGGTCTTTTGCGG
>JANOFA010000943.1:0-2040 GCA_031413355.1 Gemmatimonadota bacterium
ACGCCGTCCCCGAATCCCTCGGCCGCGCCTCGTTGGTCGTGGTGACGGCGCCGATCACGCCGGCTCTCGTCGCCGGATTGAAATAGAAGAACGAGCGGTAGCCCGCCTGCTCCCCGTTATGCCCCACCAGCGTGACGCCGCCCTGCTGCAGCAGGAAGAAGCCCAGCCCCACGCTCTCGCTGCCCCCTGCCCCGACCGGCACGGCGGGACGCCACATCTCTTCGAGCGTGGTGTGGCGGAGCACGGTATCGAAGCGGGCGGCGCGCCCGGGATCGCCGCCAGTGGCTCTGGTCAGGAACCCGATCCAGGTCGCCAGATCCTGCAGCGGCGCGTTCCAGCCGCCATTGGGAATGGTGATGCCCGGATCAAAGTCGCGGCCGTTGTCCACCACCCGTTCGACGCCGCTGCTGTCCTTGACCAGCGTGTAGTTGTTCGGCCGCAGCGCTGCGAGGTGCGGCGGGGTCGCCCCGAAATAGCTGGCGGTGAAGCCGAGCGGGAGCCAGATGTTCTTGTAGATGTAGGACTGCCACGGATCGCCGGTGATCGATTCGATCACCCGGGCGAGATAGATGTAGCCCGGATTACTGTAGCCGTAGCGCGAGCCGGGCGGGAAGAGAATCTGCTGGTACGGCATCATGGCGACAAGCTGATCCCATCGGGTCGGCTCGAACGGTTCCCATGCCACATACTGCCGATACGGCCAGGTCGGGTTCTGGAAGCCGGAGGAGTGTGAGAGCAGCATCCGCAGTGTGATGCTGTCCATCGAGCCGAACGGATTGTGCACCTGCCTGAGCTCCGGCACCCAGCGGGTGACCGGATCATCCAGCGAGAGCAGCCCGCGGTCCCGCAGCTGCAGGATGGCCACCGCGGTGAGGGTCTTGGTGATCGAGCCCCAGTGCATGATGGCATCGGGCTGGAGCGGGCGCCGCGTGGCACGGTCGAGGAATCCGGCGTCGTGGCGGGCGACCATGCGCCCCTCCTGCACCAGTACCAGGCTGCCAGCGACGACGCTGTCAGTCCGGAGCAGTGCGTCGAAGGCCTGCACGGCGGCAGGCCAGGCAGCCGGAGGGTGCGCCTGGGCAAGAAGAGTTGTGGCAGAGATCGGAGCGCAGCAGAGGGACAGCAGCAGGGCGAATCGGCGCACATGATCTCCGGGAGAGGCGCGGGTTGCCGCGAATCTCCCCGGAGGATGCGCCAGGGTCAATGGTTCACGCCATCAGCTGAGCATCGATCCAGATGGGTCCGGAAGTCGGGAGGATGACGGAACCGTTGGCGATCTCGCCGGGAACGAGCTCGCGTACCAGCCGATCGTACGGCCCATCACGGTTGAGGTGCACCTTGTACCGGAAGCCAACCGCTCGCGGCAGGAGCGACTTGAATTCGTAACTCCAGAGGTACAGCTCGCGGGCGCCCTCACCGTGGACGGTGGTCCGCCTGACTCGTACCTGGATGCCCGGGGCGCTGGCGACCTCATGCCATGGGCCCCACGCCGCCGTGTGTTCCTCCCCACTCCCGCTCCGCTCTCGACGGGCCCGGATAATATCTCCCCAGCGGCTCACCCTGCCTCCCCCGATCGGTACCCTGGGGGGGAGCGACGGGAGAATCCCGTTCCTGCCCCATCCCCACGCAAGGCCAATCTGGGGTGGGGGCGTCATCTGCCTGTCATTTCGGGGGGAGCGGGGCCGCGGCGATTCGAAATGTCCCGGCTGGTCCATCGGCTCGACCCTCACCGTTGCGCGAGCACCCCATCTAGAACTGCCGGCTCCAACTCACGCCGATGGAAGGAAGAATGCTGAACCAACTCTCCAGGCCCCGCCGTAGTCGGACACCACCGCTGGCGTCCCTGGATCGGAAGTAATCGTATCCCAGCACATTCCGGTGGTTGGTCAGGTTGATTATCTCGGCGAACAGGCGGAACTCACCGCCCCGGGTGGGTTTCCGTCGGGTGATCCGGAGATCCAACCGCTGGTAGGACGGGAGGCGGCTGCCGTACAGCCTGTCAGGCTTGACCGCCGACTCGGGTTGCCCGCCCGGGCCGGC
>JANOFA010000944.1:0-4533 GCA_031413355.1 Gemmatimonadota bacterium
GGCGGCGTAGGGGCGGGCGGTCAGGGATCGCATGAATGCGACCCCTACTCGCCCGCCTCTAGCCCGCCGTCCGTCGCCTGGCCCCCACGACAGCGCCTCCGACAGCCCCGGTCGAGAGCAGCAGCCAGAGAATCGCCGTCGCTGGCCGCACCACCGGACCGCTGAGCGTCGGGCCGCGCCGCGCGATCAGCCAACGTCGATCCCACGCCGCCAGACTGCCACCGGTCGCGGTGATAAAGCTGGAGTCGAGCGGCGCGGAGGAGCGCCACAGTTCCCCGAACTTCTCAGGGCCGACCAGACGGAGCAGGTCCCCCGCGAACAGCTCCCAGTCTTCCCGCCCCCGCCAGTAATAGTTGATGTACGACAGGTCCAGCACGCCGGCAGCTTCCCCCCAGGGGAACGAGTTGCCGGGCGGAGAGAGGTGGCGGGTACAGGCATCGAGGTCGCCCAGACGGCACGCCACCTCCGGCACACTCCAGTTCCATGTGCCCCAACCGTCCTCATCATCGGTAGCGATCTGCAGATACGGCGAACGCCACCAGGTGAGATCAATCGGCGCAGTGCGTCCTGCGGGGGAACCGGGCCGACTCCAGCTCCAGCCGGCAGCCGGAGCAAATGAGCGGGCCGCCAGCCATTGCTGAAGCGGCGCCCCCGGGACGCCAAAGGCAGCCTCATAGACGCACGGCCCCAGCACCCGCGTGATGAGAGTCAGCTCGGGCACCTGCATCGTGAGCGACAGCGTCAGCGCCATGGCGCACGTTTTCCCGTCGAGCGTAGAGGGCTGGAGCAGGTAGGTGCCGGGCCATGGCGACTTCAGGTTGGCATCGACGCGAAGCAACAGCAGGATGCGGATTCCCGAACGCACCGCTAGCCGACCCAGCTCCTCCTCGGCATGCCGCAAGGCAAGACGGGCACGCTCCGACGCCGCCCGCGGCACCGCCGCTCCCGTCACCAGAATTGTTCGGGTTGCCGGCGTCCATCCCCCGCGAGCAATCAGCCGCCGGATGCTGTCCTGCAGCACGATCCGGCCCAGTTGTGCTTCGGTCCGCTGCAGCACCCGCTGCAGCCGCTGGAGCCGGATGCGATCGGCGTCGCGCGGCGCCCCATCCGCCGGGTAGGGCCACCGGCCGTACTCGTCCCGCCACCACGAGCCCGTGGCGAATTCCAGCAGGCCTTCGCGCCGCGGTGGCAGCGCGAGTACCGCCAGGCACGCCGCGCCGAGCAGGAGGCCGAGGAGCCAGCGCCGGATCATCGGTCCCTCCAGCGGGTGCCACCGAGCGCCAATCCAAGCAGAAGCGTGGTCCACCCGATTGCAGTGATGGTGGGATAGAACCCGGGACCGACCGGTTCCGGCCGCGCCCGCCCCACCGCCGTGCGCCAGCGCGAGAGGAGTGAGTCGTAGGGCTCTGCCGCGGCCGACGCGAGCCGCGCGGTGAGTGGCGCGGCGGGAGATGCGAGCAGCCGATCCATGGCGCCGGGACCGCCGCTGTGAAGGGCGAGTGCGACCAGAGCCCCACGGGCGGAACCGGCGAGCGGTGTGGGCAACGAGAGAGGGTCCTGCAGCGCGAGCAAGCGGTCGCAGGTCGCGGGATTCTGGCTCATCACGCACGCACGGACCTCGGTGGACCACCGGCCCCGTTGCCCGCCGCCGCCGGTGATCGCCTTGACCAGCGCCCGCATCTCCTCCGCATCGTACCAGGTGTGGAGGTCGGTGCCCGGCGGCAACAGGCCAAGCGCGGCGCTGCACGCGGCCAGCTCCTCGGCGAAGCAGCGGCGCGCCACGCGCTCGGGCCGTGTCGCCAGCGCGATATACGCCGCCTGCAGCGCGACTGAGTCAGCCTGCATCTGCGGCGGCAGGTTGAGCCATGCGAGGAGTGACGTGTCGCCCTGGGCCCAGAGCGCCTCCGGGGCGATCCGGGCGATGGCCGCGGCAAGTCCCGCCACGCTGTCCGCCCGCTCGACGAAGCTGCTCGTGGTCGGTGTCCCCGGCCGGGGCGCCAGCTCCCGGTGCACCACCCACCCGGAATCCGGCGTCGCGTCCCCACGCGGAGTCTGGGTGTTCGGGTGGATCCGGATCTGCAGCCGCCGTGCACCCGGTGCGCCCAGGAGTGGCGCAATGCTATCCAGTGCCCGCCCGGCGGCTGCCCGCACCAGCGGCAGGTCCCGCGCGGCGAAATAGAGCTCGAGCGAGCCGATCTGGAGGCTGTCCCAGCCTAACGCCGCTCGAACCAGACTGTCGCGGCGGTCCACCCGCGCGGTGAGTGCGGCCACGTCGCGGCGGAGCTGCGTCGCTCTCGCCTCCAGCGCCACCCGGTCCTGGCTGTGGGCCGTCGCAGGGAGGATGCCGCAGAGCAGCAGGACGAGACCAGTCCTCCGAAGCGGGTCAGACATCGATCAGCATCCAGCGACCGGAGAACACATCGAATGGCCCGGGCCACACCAGCAGCCCCTGCAGCAGCCAGCCGACGAGGTTGATCTTCGAATCCAGTGCGTAGAGCAGCAGCTGTACCAGCAGGGCCGCCACCAGTCCGCCCAACACATACCCCGCCGTTCGCGTGGTGGCGGAGGCAATAGCAAAGAAGAAACCGAAGGCAACAACGGCCGCGAGCGCAAAGCGCAGCGCGAGCAAGTTCGGGTAGGTGTGCAGCCCGGATGGCAGCGTCGTCGCGGAGGCCGCCACCAGGGCACTCAGCCAGAACGCGAGCAGCGGTACCAGCAGGAGTGTCAGCGCCGCGCCGAGCCGAAGGAGGACGAAACGAGACCGCGTCACCGGCATCGACAGCGCGTAGACATGACGGCCCTGATGATCGGCGCCCCACGCGGTAACCGCCACGAAGAGCGCCGTGAGCGCAGCGACCAGCGGGAACACCGGGCCGAGCAGCACAAGTGCTTCGATCGTGTGCTGGGCCATGCGGGGATCGGTGTCGCTGCCGGCGGTAAGCGCCGCGACCAGCGGCAGCGCAAAGGCCGCCAGCGCCGTGGCCCCGAGCGCGAGCCGGCCCCACTTCCACTGGGTGAAGAGCACCATGCGATACACGATTCCTCCTTCAGCGCGGCGTGCGCGCGGTACGGAGGAGTTCGACGAAACCCTCCTCCAGATCCAGGTCCACGACCTCGCGCAGCTCGGCCCGGATGCCCTCGAAGTACTGCGTCATCGGCGACTGCCAGCCTCGCACCACCCAGGTCTCGCCGGCGCCATCGTCCGCCTGACGCGAGAGAATGACGAACGGGGTGTCGCCCGCCACCGCGGGAGCGCCGCGTACCCGCAACCGCTTGATTCCGCTCTTGAAGCTCTGCATCGGCAGCTCCGCGACAAGGCGTCCCCGGTCCATGACCCCCACCCAGTCGCAGATCCGCTCCAGCTCATGCACCAGGTGCGACGAGATGAACACCGTCGCTTCATGCTCGGCGACATAATCGAGCAGCGCGGTGAGCACCTCGCGGCGTACCACGGGGTCGAGCCCGTCGGTGCTCGAAACCGCTACCACGGGCGATAAAACGGGTGCTATCGAGTTCTTAGACGATTTCAGAAGCAATCTCTACAGCGAAGAAGTTTTTGTGTTTACGCCCAAAGGCGACCTCAAAGTGCTGCAGCGGGGAGCCACCGCTCTCGATTTTGCCTTTGATATTCACACCCAGATTGGGGCGCGGTGTATGGCCGCCAAAGTTAATAATGTGCTGGTGCCGCTGAGTTATGTGCTGCAAAATGGCGATCAGGTGGAAGTGATTACCTCCAACAAACAAAAACCCAACGAAGACTGGCTCCGCTTTGTGGTTACGTCCAAGGCGCGAACCAAAATCAGGGATCTCATTAAAGAGGAAAACAAGCGGTACATAACCGACGGGCGCGACATTGTGGTAAAGAAACTCAAGACGCTCCGTATGGAGTTGACCAACGAGTTGCTGAACCAACTCCGGGCTTTTGTTGGCTCTAAAACGACCAACGATTTTTTCTATAGGTTCGGCAAGGGCCACCTCGATGCCAAGGACATTGTCCGGTTTAAATCGGAAAAAGAAGCCAAGGAAAACCGGCAAAACAAGCTCAATACCGATACAATTACCGATGGAAAAAGCTTTGCTAAAGAGCTTAAAAAGATGCACGGCGACCGCGTCGATGCCGATATGCTGCTCATTGGCGAAGACATGGACAAAATCGACTACACGCTCTCGAAGTGTTGTAACCCGATCTCTGGCGACGATGTGTTTGGGTTTGTGACGATCAACGACGGTATCAAAATCCACCGGGTTTCGTGCCCCAACGCCGTGGAACTGATGTCGAACCACGGCAACCGGATTATCAAGGCCAAGTGGACATCGCAGCGCGATCTGGCGTTTCTGGCTGGCCTTCGCATCACTGGCACCGACCGCGTGGGTTTGGTGAACGACGTTACCCGAATTATCAGTAACGAGCTGAGTATCAACATGCGCTCCGTCACTATTGACTCTACTGATGGGGTTTTTGAAGGGGACATTAAGCTATACGTACACGACACAGCCCACTTAGACACGCTCATCCAAAAATTAGAAAGCGTG
>JANOFA010000945.1:0-7441 GCA_031413355.1 Gemmatimonadota bacterium
TGGGCGATACCTTGACGTGACCGGCATTGGCTTCACCCTGGCCCAGGTCCACTCGGTCGTCAACTCGGAGAACCTGGCCATCGGCATGACGCCCTTCGACCCCGGCGTCGCTCCCTGGGTGCTACCGCCGATCTCCCTCACCCTCGGCACGCTGCTGCCGCGCCTCACTACAGCGCTGCTTGCGGTGCCGATCCTCCTGCTGGCGCGGCTCTTCTTTCATCGGTTCGATCCGGCGCGGGTGCGAAGCGGCAGCCAGACCGCCGGCGGCGATCTCATTCGCCGTGTGTCACTCCTCATCAAGCCACTCACCCGTATTGTCTCGAGTGTGGGAGCTCGGCTCGTGCCCGCCGCTCCCGGCATGCTGCGTCCCGTCCTCGCCGAGACGGTCATGACGCTGTATCAGGCACCGCTGGTACTGCTCGCCTGGCTGGGCATCGTGGCGGCGACGATGCTGCTGTCCGCCACTGCAGTAGGGCACACTCTCCCGATGATCCTCTCCGCCATCCTGGCCGTTGCGCTGGCGGACCTCTCCACCCGCGACCGGGCTGCCGGTGTCCAGGCGATGCTCTTCAGCCTCCCGCGGCTCAAGCCTGACTACGCCCGCATCAAGCTGGGAGCCGCGGCGCTGCTGGCATTGCTCTTCTGCCTGCCGCCGGCGCTGCGGATCGCCATCACCGCGCCTGGAGCTGCGCTCTCGATGCTCATCGCCGCGGGATTCATGGCGGCACTCGCCACCGCGCTCGGGCTCCTGACTCGGACGCCAAAGACGTTCATGGGAGTCTTCCTGCTTTTCCTCTATCTGGTGTTGAATGGGGCCACTATCCCGAGCTTGGACTTCGCGGGATGGAATGGAGTGGCCACCGGCGCGACCCGGGTGGGCTATCTGCTCGTGACGCTGCTGCTGGCGGGATTGGCTGAGGGGAAGCACCGCTGGGATCTGGCGCGGGAAGGGTAGAGGCGGGCGTCCCCGCCCGCCCGCACTGAATCGGAAGACGCGGGTGTTGTGGTTAGGGACGGGCGTCTTCGCCCGCCCGAACCGAACCCCGGCCTCACCATCTGTCAGCTCGCGACCGGGGCCTCGGTGAGGAGATACCGGATCACATCCACGGCGGAGTAGTGCGTCCGGCCCGCAAGCACTTCGCCCAGTTGCACCAGATCGTCGCCGCTGGTGATCAGTGGTTGTTCCACGTCATCGTCTCGTACCTGCCCGTGCCCGATGTTCGCCAGCAACGCGTTGCACAGGCAGCGGCGCCCCTCCGTGTCTTCCACCCTGCCGCCCTTCTTCACGTACGCATCCACCGGTTCGCTGGCGCAGCGGTAGCCCAGTTTTCCCTCGGGCGTGCGGTAGGCGGTGCGGAGATAGCCCAGGTCACAGACCCGCTCCCGCTCAACGCCCTTCGCCGGGTCCTCGGGCCACCGCACCACCTTGAAGGGAAATCCGGTGGGTGAGGCCACGGGATCGGTGAACACCTCGATCTCGCCGCTCACCACGTGACTGAGCACCGACGCCTTGATCTCGGTGGTGAAACCGGACTCGTCGCAGAAGGCAAAGAGCGTCCCGACCTGGATGCCTGCTGCCCCCGCCGCCAGCGCCTCCTTCAGTGAGCCCCGCCGGCCGGCGCCACCGGCCAGCCAGAAGGGAAGGTTGAGTTCATTAACCTTGTCGAGGTCGACGACATCGCGCGGACCGTAGAGTGGCTCGCCCCGCTCGTTGAACGTCTTCTCCCCTCGCGGCGGCGCGTTGTGGCCGCCGGCGGTGGGTCCTTCGATGATGAATCCGTCCACTCGGCCGCTCGCCTTTCGCGCAAGCATGATGGCAAGCGAGCTGCTCGCGATGATCGCGAGGAAGAGCGGCCTGCGCAGCGTGGGGGGAGTGCCGGGGAAGTGCACCGCCGGATCGAGCCGCATCTGCACCGGCTCGTCGGGATCCTGACCCTCGACCTCGAGCCGCATGCGCGCCGGCCGGCCCTCGGCCAGGGCATCGAGCGCCGCGGGGACTTCCTTCGGGATGCCGGCACCCATCAGGACTGCGTCCACGCCGGCCAGCATCGCGCCGTACAGCGATGCGAGCGTGGGCAGCTGGATCTTGGTGAGCAGGTTGATGCCGACGGCGCCTTCGTGGCCCTCTTTCGCCAGGAACACCTCGACGAAACAGGCCAGCATCGTCAGCCGCTCCCGTTCCGCCGAGGCGCCCTGTCGATACATCGGCAGGTCTTTGTACTTGGCGCCCGCCCGACCATCGGGGAGGAAGTAGCGCCGCAACGCGTCCTGCACCACCGCCGGCAATGGGAAGTGCGCCATGGCGCGGCGGAGGTGACCGCCGCTGTCGCCATCCTGCAGCCGCCGGACGAACGCCGCGTCGAGCGCAGTACCGGACACCACGCCCATCTGGCCGGAGCGCGACACCGTGTTCGCCAGGTGCCAGTTGGAGACGGCGATCCCCATCCCTCCTTGGATGATCCGGGGCAGGGTCATGACGGTGCTCATCGCGGCAGGATCCTCGGGAGAACGGCCGGGGTCCCGGTGGCTCCGGGCGGCCCATAGTCCCTCAACCTACTCTCCCGGCAACAACGGGAGTGAAAATGCGGGTGAAGGTGTCTTCATGAGCCGCAGGCGCAGGGGGTGGGGCAGCGGGAAGGTGGCAGCGGGTAGGGAGTAGGGAGAAGGCGGTAGGGCGATTGGGCGGTAGGGCGGTAGGGCGATTGGGCGATTGGGCGATTGGGCGGTTGGGCGATTGGGCGGTTGGGCGATTGGGCGATTGGGCGGTACGCCGGCGGCTGATGGCCAACGGCTAATGGCCAACGGCTAATGGCCAACGGCCTCCCGCGGCCCCCTATGGTGTCGCGGGCAGACTCGGCGCCGGCAGAATCTGCGGTGCGGCAGGAATCGTGGTCGGACGACTGGCCACTTTGCGCTCGGGGGTGGGCCTCGCAACGACCGCGGCCGGCCTTGGCGCCGGCGCGGCGACAAGCTGCAGCGAGTCCCCGAGGCTGCGCACTCTGCCCGAGACCGAATCGATCGTGGCGCGCAGCGTGTCGAGCTCCGCTCGTGATGCCAGGTTCACTCCTGGTGTCTTGCTGCCGCCGGCGAACCCCAACCCGAGTGCGACCAGCACCAGCAACCCCGCGATCGCCATCAGCGGTGCTCCCGGTATCCTGCCGAGCGCCTCGAGCGCACTCGGCTCCTTCTGAGCGTACAGGCCGGAGAACATCGGCTTGGAGGCTCGCCCGCCCGGGCCGGTGGGAGGAGCAGGCGGCGGTGGCTCCTGAAGCTGCTTTACGGCGTCGCGCAGTACCGTGAGTTCACGCGCCTGCCAGATGAGAGCGACGAGAACGGCGAGGGTCGCTCCGGTGGAAGCGAGCACCGGCCAGCTGGGGCCCGATGCCGCTTCGGCTGCGAGTACGTCGGCGAGGAGTATCATGACGGGGCAAGGAAACGTCTCTCCGTCACGACTGGATCACGACCGGAGAACGAAGCGGTGATCGTGGGGTGGGGCGGCGATAGGGAGTAGGCGGTAGGCGAGACAAGACTCCTCTTTCGCCTGCCGCCTACCGCCAATCGCCTTCTGTCTGCCAGCTTCCAGCCGGCATGGTCTCCCCTACACCCCGACCCTCACCGTCGGTGTAACAGCGGCCTCGTCCCGCTCGCTGGTGCGGATGCGGTGCACCTGCTCGACATCCAGCACGAACACCTTGCCGTCGCCCACCTCTCCCGTCGCGGCGGCGGCGAGGACTGCCTTGACGGCGACATCGACGAATGATTCCGACACGCCGATCTCCAGCCGCACCTTCTCCTGCAGCCCCATCTTCACCGTCGTGCCGCGATAGGTCTCCACCCGCTCGGTCTCTCCGCCATGTCCCATGACCCGGGAGACGGTGAGACCGCGAACATCCGCGTGATACAGCGCCTCGAGAACATCGTTGAGCTTGTCCGGCCGGATCACGGCAATGATGAGTTTCATGTCCAGGTCTCCTGGGCCTCAGCGCGTTGCGCCCTGGGGGGTGAGGGTCGGGGCGAACTCCGGGGTTGGGTCGCTGTTCGGCAGGACCAGGATGGAGCCCTCGCCACTGGTGTAGGCCTCTTCGCCATGCTGGGTCACATCCAGGCCGACGCCTTCGAGGTTCCGCGCGGTGCGGAGCGACGTGACCAGGCCCATCAGCTTGAGAATCCCGAACGTCATCAGCCCGGCATAGAGCACGGAGACGCCGGCGCCGACGGCCTGCGTGGTGAGCTGGCCCGGGTTCCCGCTGAGGAGCCCGTCGTATCCACCCCAGGCCTTTTCCGCGAAGACACCGGTGAGCAGCGCACCAGTCAGGCCGCCGAGACCGTGGCCGGCGAAGACGTCCAGCGAATCGTCCAGCTTGGTCCGGGAGCGGTACAGAATGGCGAAGTAGCTGGGGAACGTGGCGATCGCGCCGATCGCGATGGCGCCAAGCGGACTCACGAAGCCGGCCGCCGGAGTGATGGCGACCAGGCCGACGACGATACCGGTCGCCCCGCCCACCGCGGTGACATGGCCGGTCCGCTTGGCGTCGAGCAAAGCCCAGACCACCAGCGTCGCCATGGGGGCGAGGAAGGTGTTGGTGAAGGCGATGGCCGCGCTGGCATTGGCGGCGAGAGCGCTGCCGCCGTTGAAGCCGAACCAGCCGAACCAGAGCAGTCCCGCACCGAGCAGCACGAAGGGGACATTGTGCGGCAGGATGGCCTGTCGCCCGTAGTCCTTCCGCGGTCCGAGGACCATCGCCGCGACCAGGGCGGAGACGCCGGCGTTGATGTGCACCACGGTGCCGCCGGCGAAATCGAGCACCCCCAGCTTGCCGAGCCAGCCACCACCCCAGACCCAGTGGGCCACCGGCGCGTAGACCAGCACGGTCCACAGCAGGATGAAGCCGACGTAGGGTCCGAAGCGCATCCGCTCCACCACGGCGCCGGAGATCAGCGCGGCGGTGATGATCGCGAACGTGCCCTGATAGGCCATGAAGAGGACGTGCGGGATGGTGCCTTTGGGGTCCGCCGTCACTCCGGCCAGCAGCGCATTGCCGAAGCCGCCGAGCCACGGCGTCCCCTCGGAAAAGGCGAGGCTGTAGGCCACGAGCGCCCAGAGCAGCCCGACCGCGCCGAGTGCCACGAAGCTCATCATCATGGTGTTCAGCGAGTTCTTGGAGCGGACCAGCCCGCCGTAGAAGAAGGCGAGTGCGGGCGTCATCAGCAGCACCAGCGCAGTTGCGACCAGAATCCAGGCGGTATCGGCCGGGACCAGGACGGGAAGTGCTTCCTGCACCAGCAGCAGGGCGGGAACCGTCATCGGGCATCCTCAGGTGGTGTGGGGGTGGCAGTGGCTGTTACGGTGGTCAGGATAGCGTGGCGGCACCTGTCAGCGCAAGTGATCCGTGCATAGAAATATGCAGATTATGCAAGTTTAATCAGTCATTTGTGGCAATAGTAGCACATTTTAAGGCTATATGTTGATGATTATGCCGAAAACTGCTTAATGAATGTAGCAGTTGATCGATACGAGTGGCAAAGGTGGCAGGGAGTGGGGAGTAGGGAGTGGAGAGCAGGGAACCAGTTGCGCTTCGAGGGGCTCGGCCAACGGCTGACCGCTGACCGCTGACCGCTGACCGCTGACCGCTGATCGCTGACCGCTGACGGCTGACGGCAGACGGCTGACGCCGATCTGGTCCTCCGGACCCGTCGCGCTATGTTCCCCGACCCATGCGACCTCTCCTCCTGTCCGCCCTGTCGTTCCTGGTCCTGGGCGCGGCCCGCCCATCGCCCACCGCCCACCGCCATTCCCACGATGCCGCCATCGAGGCGCTGGTGTCGAACGGCCGCCATCCCGACCTGCGCTGGCCTGACCTGCGCGATGTGCAGGCCGACCTGGCCCGGCTCTATCAGCGGCATGGCTGGGCGCCGCTCTGGCTGGTCAACGACACCTTGACGACACCGGCCCGGACGCTGCTGCGGACACTCAAGGAGGCGGAGTTCCGCGGGCTCGATCCGAAGGACTACGACGTCAGCTGGCTCGAGAGCCAGCTGGAGGTGGCGCGGATTCTGGGAGGCACCACCGAGGACAGCCGGGCCCGGTTCGACGTTGGGCTGTCGGTGGCGGCGGCGCGGTTCGCGACGGCGCTCCGGCGCGGACGGGTCAACCCGACGGCGCTGCATGTTGAGTTCAAGCTGCCCATCGACTCCTTCGATGTGGCGGCGACGCTCGATACCCTGGCCGTCAGTCCGTGGCCCGGTGATGTCTTCCGCGCACTCGAGCCGCCGTTCCTGCAGTACTGGCTGCTGCTCGCTTCGCTCACCCGCTACCGTGCGCTCGCCCAGGACTCCGGGCTCATCGCACTGCCGCCGATGCCGCGACAGTTGCGGCCCGGCTCGGCCTACGCCGGCGTGCCGACGCTGCGCCGGCTGCTGCGGCTGCTGGGCGACGACCGCGATACCCTCTCCGCGCCGATCATCGACACCCTCTATGCCGGCAGCGTGGTCGATGCGCTGAAGCGCTTCCAGATGCGGCAGGGCTTCCCGCCCGATGGCGTGATCGGCGATTCGACCCGCGGACGGTTGAGCAATCCCTTCGCGCCCCGGATCCGGCAGATGGAGATCACCCTCGAGCGGTGGCGCTGGATGCCGCGCAGCTACAGCGCGCCGCCGCTCTTCGTCAACATCCCCGCCTTCCGGCTCTACGCCTTCAGCGCCATGCGGAACGACGAGACCAGTCTGCTCGGCATGAACGTGGTGGTGGGGCAGGCCTTCGAGAACGAGACGCCGGTCTTCGCCTCCGACCTGGGCTATCTGGTCTTCTCTCCCTATTGGGATGTCACGCCGACGATCATGGTGAACGAGATCAAGCCGGCGGCGCTCAAGGACCCCGAGTTCCTGTCCCGCAACCGCTACGAACTGGTTGAGGGCGGGTTGGTGGTGCAGCCATGGATTGAGAACATCGAGCGGATCGGGCAGGGAGTGCGGGTGCGGCAGATTCCCGGGGCGCACAATGCGCTGGGCGGGGTCAAGTTCATCATGCCCAACGACAACAACGTCTACCTGCACGACACACCGTCAAAGGCGATGTTCGAGCGTACCCGGCGCGACGCGAGTCATGGCTGTATCCGGCTGGGTGATCCCTTCGCCCTGGCGAAGTTCGTCCTGCACGATCAGCCCGACTGGACCGACGAACGGATCCGGGCTGCGATGACCGCGGAGGAATCGCAGCGGGTGGACCTCACCCGGCCCATCCCCGTGTTCATCATCTATGCGACGGCGGTGGCGCGGGAGAACGGCGACATGTTCTTCTACCCCGACATCTACGGCCATGACCGCACGCTGGACCGGCTGCTGCGGAAGGGGTATCCGTACCCGAGGCGGTAGGCGGTTGGGCGGTTGGGCGGTTGGGCGAGTGGGGGGTAGGGGGTTGAGTTCGGGACAGAGTCGGGTATGG
>JANOFA010000946.1:0-2822 GCA_031413355.1 Gemmatimonadota bacterium
ACCGCCCTGCGGCGGTGCCACCACCACGCCGCATCAGCGCCGCACCGACCCCTTGGTCCAGAACGGCTTCTGGACCACCTCCGCGTCCAGTCGCTCGCCGCGAATCTCCACCTGGAACCGGCTGCCCACTTTCGAGTGCGAGACCGGCAGGTAGGTCGTGCCGACGGCGTAACCCAGCGACGGACTCATCGTCCCGCTGCGCACCTGATCCACCACCACGCCATCCACCAGCACCGGGAAGCCATGCCGGGGAATGCCCTTCCCGGCCATGCGGAAGCCGACCAGCCGCCGGGTCACACCCTGCGCCTTCTGGTGCGCCAGCGCTTCGTCGCCGGCGAAGGGCGACCCCTTGTTGAGCTTCACAATCCAGCCCAGCCCCGCCTCCAGCGGCGTGGTCGTGTCGTCGATGTCGTTGCCGTACAACGGATAGTTCACCTCCAGCCGCAGGGTATCCCGCGCCCCCAGCCCGATCGGCTGCACCGTCCCCGACGCGACGATCGCGTCCCAGATGGTGCGGGTATCGCCGATCCGGCAGTAGAGCTCGAACCCATCCTCGCCGGTATAGCCGGTGCGCGAGATGAAGCAGCCCGCGCCGGCCACCTGTCCCGTGATGAAGCGATAGTAGCCGATGTCGCCCAGCGGCGTCCCGGTCAGCGGTTGCAGCACGGCCTCGGCCCGCGGTCCCTGCAGCGCGAGCAGGCCGACTTCGTCCGAGATGTTCCGCAGCCGCACGTTGGCGCCGTGCTTCTGGGCGACCACGTGGGCCCAGTCCTTGTCGATGTTGGAGGCGTTCACCACCAGCATCAGTTTGTTTTCGAAACGGTAGACGGTGCAGTCGTCCTCGATCGTGCCCCGCTCGTTGAGCAGCGTCGAGTATTGCACCTGGCCCGGCTCCAGCGCACCGACATCGTTGGTGGTGATCCGGTTGACGAAGGCATTCCGGTCGGGGCCGGTCACCTCGAATTCGCCCATGTGGCAGACATCGAAGATCCCCGCCCCCTCACGCACCGCGCGATGTTCGGCCAGGATCCCGCCGGCGTACTGGACCGGCATCTCCCAGCCGGCGAAGGGCACCATCTTGGCCCCGAGGGCGCGGTGAACATCGTAGAGCGGCGTACGACGCAGGGGAGTGTCGGTCATGGTACCATGAGGAAAAGGAGGAGGAAGACAGGTGCAGGGCGATCGGCGCTAGGCCAGTAGCGTCGCCATCAGGGCCTTCTGGATATGCAGCCGATTCTCGGCCTCGTCCCACACCCGCGAGCGAGGACCTTCCAGAACGGCATCGGTCACTTCCTCGCCCCGGTGCGCGGGGAGGCAGTGCAGGAAGATCGCGTCGGGGTGGGCCCGGCCCATCAGCGCAGCATCGACGGTGAAGCCGGCGAAATCCCGGCGCCGGATCTCGGCCTCTGTCTCCTCACCCATCGAGGCCCACACATCGGTCGTCACCACATGGGCGCCGGCGACGGCGGCCTGTGGGTCGCGCATCAGCGTGACCCGGGCGCCCGCCGCCAACGCGCGATCCACCAGCGCCTGATCCGGCGCGTAACCTTCCGGGCAGGCGATCCGGAGCTCGAACCCCAGCGCTGCGGCGCCATCCAGCCAGCTGTTGGCCATGTTGTTGCCATCGCCGACCCACGCCACGATCCGTCCTTCAGACGAGCCGAACGACTCGTGGAGCGTCATGACATCCGCCAGCACCTGGCAGGGATGCATCAGGTCGGTGAGTCCGTTGATCACTGGCACGGAGGCGAAACGGGCCAGCTCCTCGACCTCGGTATGCGCATAGGTCCGGATCATGATCCCGTCCACGTAGCGCGACAACACCCGGGCAGTGTCCCGGGTCGGCTCGCCGCGGCCGAGCTGCAGCTCGCGGGAGGAAAGATAGAGCGGATGGCCGCCGAGTTCGTGGACGCCGACTTCGAACGAGACACGGGTCCGGGTGGAACTCTTGCCGAAGATCAGCGCGACGGATTTCCCCGCGAGCGGCCGGTCGGCATAGGCACCGGCCTTCATCCGCGCCGCGAGCGCAAAAAGCGTGGTCAGCTCGGTCCGGCTGAAGTCCGAAATCGCGAGGAAATCACGCTTGGCCATCGGTTCCTGACGAAGTTGGCAACGTGCGGAGCAAGGCGCTGGGCGCCGAACAAGTTACCCGCTTCACGGCGGTCCACGCCACACAGCACCCGTGAGGACAGATCGTCGGGAACCAGGGTCCCTCCGATGGGGGTACCGAGTGCCCCCAGCAGACGGTATGGTTTGGGCGACCGGCCGGATTCCCGGCCGCTGATCCCCATTGACCCCTCACTCTCGCTGGAGTGACAGGTGCGATTTCGCTTCCCAGTGATCGGGGCAATTGTTGCCCTGCTGGGCGGACGCTGCGGGCGGGGTTCACGACGGTGCGCGATGTCGGCGCACACGGCTTCGCCGATGTCAGTCTCATGCGTGCGATCGACGCGGGCATTATCCCCTCCGGCCACGCCATCAGCATCACCCCTCCGCCGGGCCATCCGCGCCGGCGTGAAGAGCGCCTTCGGCACCGACGCCACGGTCTATCCTCACGGGCAGAACGCCCATGAGTTCGCGGCGCTGGTGGAGCGCGGCATGACACCGCTGGAGGCGATCCGCGCTGGAGGCGATCCGCGCCGCCACCCTGAACGACGCCGACCTGCTCGGCCTTAACGACAGGGGCCAGATCGCCCCGGGCCTGCTGGCCGACCTGATCGCCGTGCCGGGCAATCCGCTCACCGATGAGCGGGTGCTGGAACAGGTGCGTTTCGTGATGAAGGGTGGGGTGACGGTGGTACGCTAGAGCGACGGCGAGCGGA
>JANOFA010000947.1:0-1549 GCA_031413355.1 Gemmatimonadota bacterium
GACATCGGCGGCTGGCCCAAGATCGCCTGGTTCTGTTGCAGCGGCATCTTCCGCGCGGTGGAAAGCACCAGCCAGTTTGTCTTCTGCATGGCCTTCATGCTCAGCATGAACTGGAAGCTCGCGTTGCTGGCTACCGCCCCACTGCCGCTGATGCTCTACATTTTCTACCGCCTGCGCTCGGCCCTCAGCAAGCGCAGCGAGCGGCGCCAGAAGATGATCAGCCGCACCAACGACATGCTCGAAGCGGCCTTCAGCGGCATCCGCATCCTCAAGAGCTTCAACGCCGAGTCCTCCCAGACCCGCGAATTCAGCGCGCTGCTCAAGGATCGCGTCCAGGCGGAGTACGATGTCACCAAGCTCTGGCTGGGCGTGCACCAGTTCTACCAGGCGATCCAGTACACCGGCCAGATCGTGGTGGTACGCGGCGACCGGATCGAGGCCGTCGGGACCGCGGTTCCGGCCGGGGCGGAGGTGATCGATCTGGGCGATGTGACACTGCTGCCGGGGCTGATCGATGCGCACACGCACCTCACTTATGACATCGAGGGCGATTGGGTCCATCGCGACGTGACCGAAACGGCCGCCGATGCGGCGCTGCGCGGGGCCCGGAATGCGGGGCGGACACTGCGGGCGGGGTTCACGACTGTGCGCGATGTCGGCGCACCCGGCTTCGCCGATGTCAGTCTCATGCGTGCGATCGACGCGGGCATGATCGACGGACCGCGCATGATCCCCTCCGGCCACGCCATCGGCATCACCGGCGGTCACTGCGACGCGACGGGCTACGCCCCGGGCATCGCCGAGGGCGGGCCGGAGACCGGCGTGGTGGACGGCGCCGACCAGGCGATTCGGGCGGTGCGCTACCAGGCCAAGCACGGGGCGAAGGTCATCAAGATCTGCGCGACCGCCGGCGTGCTTTCATTCGATGCGACGGTCGGGGCGCAGCAGCTCTCCGACGAGGAGTTGGTGGCGATCGTCCAGGAAGCGCGGCGCCACGGACTCAAGGTCGCGGCGCATGCACACGGGGCGGAGGGTATCCTCGCCGCGGTCAGGGCGGGTGTCGCGTCGATCGAGCACGGCTCGCTGATCAACGACGAAGATATGGCGCTGATGAAGCAGAAGGGCACCTATCTGGTGCCGACGACCTACCTGACCGAGTCCATCGATCTCACCGCGCTCCCGCCCAGGATCCGGGCCAAGGCAGAGTCAATTCTGCCGCAGGCCAAGGCCAACCTCCGCCGGGCCATCCGGGCCGGCGTGAAGATCGCCTTTGGCACCGACGCCGCCGTCTATCCTCACGGGCAGAATGCCCATGAGTTTGCGGCGCTGGTGGAGCGCGGCATGACGCCGCTGGAGGCGATCCGCGCCGCCACCCTGAACGACGCCGACCTGCTCGGCCTGACCGACCGGGGCCAGATCGCCCCGGGCCTGCTGGCCGACCTGATCGCCGTGCCGGGCAATCCGCTCACCGATGAGCGGGTGCTGGAACAGGTGCGTTTCGTGATGAAGGGTGGGGTGACGGTGGTACGCTAGAGCGACGGCGAGCGGA
>JANOFA010000948.1:0-1265 GCA_031413355.1 Gemmatimonadota bacterium
TGCCTAACACCCGCGCATCACCTGCGTGGCGCGGCGAAGAACACGAGTCTATCCGCCACAGCGAGCTACGTCTCGAACCGGCGCAAGGCGATGCGCGCCACGTCTGGTGCATGCGCTAGTTAGACGCCAACAAGACAAGGCAGGTCGTTCACCTAGGAGAATCAGTGCTTCAATAGTAGCGAGACAAGACCGTAATGGAATCGCCGTTCCAGACGCGCACACGACCGCCGGTCCCGCTTGCCTCCAGCTTCACAGCATGCGTAGGTCGCATCGCGGTAGCCAACTCGATCGTTGCGCCCGTGGAGTCGCTGCGATAGCTGAGAATGTGGTACCAAACGAGGCTGTCCGGAACCGGCCCGACGGCCGCAATTGCCAGTTTGACGCGGCGTGCACCTTCCATGGATTCGGGCTCCTCCTTCGCGTCCCAGACGAACGGGGGAAGCTCGGGCGGGGATCCGCCTGCACAGGCGGCCAGGGCAAGCGCACTGCCAACGATGCTCAGCTGAGCAAGCTGCTTCCGGATCATGTGGTGCCCGGGTAAGACGTGATGTGATGGCGGCTAACGGCCGCGCATGACCTGCAAGGCGCGGCGATGTGCCGGAAAGCGAGCGGCGGCGCGCCGCGCGCCGCGGCTTGACAGGTCCATGCGCGTGTTAGCGGGCTGCGCGATTCACCCAGAATACGAAACACAATACGCCGTCCGGCGCGCAAACGCCACACGACCAGCTGCCTTGAGCCAGATCCGGCCCGACACCGTCACGCCGAGCGGTGACGCGCCGGCCGCACCGGACCATCCCTGGGCGAGGTGGAACCCAAGAAAAGGCGGACCCGACGGCGATCCGCTGTTGACCTCATCCAAGAACACCGCCCGACCAGTTCCGGGACGACTTCCCAGTTGTGTTGGCTCTCCTTCTGCCCGATAACGGCCGCGCATGACCTGCAAGGCGCGGCGACAAACTAGATACCGCACCATTCTGCAGCCAGCGCCGCGGCTTGACAGGTCCATGCGCTTGTTAGCGGGCTGCGCGATCCACTCAGATTGAAGAACACGATACGGCGTCCGGCGCGAAAGCGCTACATGACCAGCTCCCCTGAGCCGGAACTGTCCCAACGCCGCCACGCCGAACGGTGACGCGCCGGCAGGGCCGAGATCGGCCTCGGCGACTCCAGGGCAAAGAAAAGGCGGACGCTACGGCGATCCGCTGTTGACCCCACCCATGAACACCGCCCGACCAGTTCCGGTCCGGATTCCCAAGTGTTATGGC
>JANOFA010000949.1:0-2943 GCA_031413355.1 Gemmatimonadota bacterium
GAGATCCCGAGGTTCGCGAAGATCGTGAAGGCCGCAGGGATCAAGGCTGAATGACCGCGACCAGGTGCGCAGTGTGGGGCGCCGGCGCGATCGGCGGCGTCGCCCTGACCTACAAGCTCACCCGGGCGGTCATTCATGTCCGTTCCGTTCCGCCCGGCAATCTCTTCCCCGGGGGGATTGGCTACATCTCGCTGAGCCCGGTCTCGGAAAGTTCGACCCAGGAGCTGCGCAAGGAGATCACGGCGCTGCTGGCCAAGGGAATGAAGAGCCTCGTATTCGACTTGCGCGGCAACCCCGGCGGTCTGCTCGATCAGGGGGTGAAGGTCTCCGACCTGTTCCTCGACGGCCAGCAGCAGATCGTCCAGACGCGGGGCCGTGCGCGGGGGGCAACCAAGACGTTCGTTGACGAGGCGCGGCAGGAATGGCCCGCCTTGCCGATCGTCGTGCTGGTGAACGATGGGACCGCGAGCGCCGCCGAGATCATCTCCGGCGCATTGCAGGATCACGATCGTGCGGTCGTCGTCGGGACCCCGACCTTCGGGAAGGGGCTGGTGCAGACCCTCTTTCCCTTCTCGGACAACACGGCGCTCAAGCTGACTACCGGCCGGTGGTTTACCCCGAGCGGCCGGACCATTCAGCGTGTCGCCCGTAATGAGGTGGACCAGTTCCAGCAGGCGGCGCTGGAAGCCGACGGCGTGAAGGACTCCACGGCCACCGACACGGTGAAGCGGCCGGTGTTCCGCACCGATGCCGGCCGACTGGTGCGCGGCGGTGGTGGCATTGTCCCGGACCTCATCGTCCGCCAGGACACGCTGACCGGGAGCGAGAGGGCTTTCGCGACGGCGCTCGCGGCGAAGTCCGCGGAGTACCGCGATGCGCTCACTGCGACCGCGCTGGAGCTGAAGAACAACCACAGTGTGACGACAGAAGGGTTTGCGGTCACCCCAGCGATGCGCGCCGACGTCCTCCGCCGGATGCGCACCAAGGGCGTCGACCTGGCGGATTCGACCTACACCAGGGCGCAGTCACTCATCGACGAGCAGCTGGGCTACGAAGTGGCGCGCTACGTGTTCGGACGACCGGCGGAATTCCGCCGCCGCGCCCACGATGATCGCCAGATGCAGGTGGCCCTCGACCTCCTGCGCCGGGCCCAGTCGCCCAAGGACCTGATCGGCCTGGCGACGGCGCAGACCGCCACCGCACCCGCCGTGCAGCGGAACTAGCCCGGCACCAGGTCCACGCCGGTCACGCCCATGTTCGCCCGGACGATCCGCAGACTCGCGCGTCGTCCGGGCGTTCTCTTTCTTCGTGCCAGGTGCTCCGCATGATCGCCATCATCGGCGGTGGGCGCATGGGTCGGGGTCTCGCGGTCGCCCTCGCCGAGGCGGATGAGCGGGTGGAACTCTGGTCGCGGCGGGAGAGCACCGGTGGAGTCCGGGATGCGGTCGGTGGTGCCGCGGTCGTGATCGTCGCGGTGCCGGATGACGCCATCGCATTGGTGGCCAGCCAGCTCGCCTTGACGGGTGCGATCAGCGCTGATCAGGTCGTGCTGCATCTCTCCGGACTGCTCGACCGCGGTGCGCTCGCCGCGCTCGCACCGACCGGCGCTGCGCTGGGGTCGTTTCATCCGATGCAGTCCATCGCCGATCCGGCCCGTGCGAAGGAGTCGTGGCGGGGCGCGGCCGTTGGCCTGGAGGGCGACTCCCGTGCCGTCGCGCAGGGCGAACGACTGGCGGGGCTGCTTGGGCTCGTGCCGGTGCATCTCCCTCCAGGCTCCAAACCGCTGTATCACGCCGGTGCGGTGATCGCCTCCAACTATCTCGTGGCGCTGGCGGGCTGGGCCCAGCGCCTCGGGGAATCGGCCGGGTTGTCGCCGGAGGCGGTGCTCGCGCTGTACCGCCCGATCATGAGCGGGACCGCGGCCAACCTGCTGGTCCGGACACCGGCGGAGGCGCTCACCGGTCCGGTAGCCCGGGGAGATGTCGCGACGATCGAGGCCCACCTGCAGGCGCTGCCGGCGACCGACCGACCACTGTATGCGATGCTGGGACTGGAGGCGCTTCGGCTGGGACGAAACGCTGGGCTGGCGGAGGAGAAGGCGGCTGAGGTCGAGCGTGTCCTGCGCGAAGTGCTCCGAACCGGCAAGTGAGGTGGACCGGCCTACTGATCGATGACCCGCACCCCGCTCGGCACGGTGAAAGAGAACTGGTTCGCCGAGATGCGGCGATTCACCTCGACGGCGGAGAACACCAGCGTCCGGCGGGTGCCGCCCCGCTCGCGAATTTCCAGCCGACGGGGCAGTGCGTCATACCGATCCAGCCAGACGGTGGCTTCGGTGAACGGCAGCGACTTGTCGAGCGGGGTCAGGGCAATGACATCGACACTGCGTCCGGCCACGGCATCGGACCGGAGGTAGCGGCTCTGGTAGCGATCGGCCGGCCGGGTCAGGATCCAGGCGAGGACGTTGGGCCCGTAGGTCGGATCGGTCGGCACCTTCATCCGGATGACCTGACCCGGTGTCGTGCTTGGGGTATAGATCCAGAGTCGCTCACCGTCCATGACGATCGCGTCGTCCTTCGGATCGGAGAACCGCATGACCAGCTGAGCCGGCCCCGCCTGGGTCAGCGTCCCCTGGCTTTCGTAGGTCCCGATCATCGAGTCCGCGATCACCTGGCGGAAGTCGGCCCGAAACGAGCGGAGCGCGGCGTAGGCCTTGGCAGCCTTGTCGACAATGACCCGTGGGTCGGGGTCCTGGCGGTCGGACGGGCGGACGGTCGGACAGCCGGGGCAGCATCAGCGTGACGGTGCAGAGAAGCGTTGTGAGGTGACGCCGCCCGCCTGTCACAGTCCCGTTCCGCCTCACTTTGCCGCCCCGGCCATCGTGGCAATCCGTCGGCCGATGACTTCCGCGATACTCCGCGTCTCGTGCATCAGCCGGGTGAA
>JANOFA010000950.1:0-8512 GCA_031413355.1 Gemmatimonadota bacterium
GGCCAGAGTAGCACAAGCAGCAATCTCGCCGGGCCTTCGAACGCACCTCCGCGAGCGCTCCCCTGGACCCTCGCGTCGAACGCCGGACGCTGGCAGGTCGCCAAGACTGCGCTGCGCCCTGTACCCTGCTGGGAAAAGATGGTGCGGATCTACTTGCAGGGGCATGGATGAGCCATCAGCCTTCAGCCATCAGCCGTCAGCCTCCAGTTGCTGACGGCTGATGGCTGATAGCTGACGGCTGATAGCTGATAGCTTTCTCTCACCCTTCAACTCACTCCAATGACCAAACGCGTTGGCCTCATGGTCGGACGGGAATGGAGCTTTCCCCCGGCGTTTATCGATGAAGTCGCCCGCCGCGATGCCGGTGTGGTGGCCGAGATGGTGTCCATCGGAGCGGTGGCGATGGACCAGCCCTGTCCCTGGGATGTCATTGTCGACCGGATCTCCCATGAAGTGCCGTTCTACCGCTCCTACCTGAAGCAGTGCGTGCTGGAGGGGGTGGCGGTGGTGAACAACCCCTTCATGTGGACGGCGGACGACAAGTTCTTCGGTGCGGCGCTGATCACCAGGCTTGGGGTGGCCAGCCCGAAGACCGTGGCCCTGCCCAACAAGGACTACATCAAGGGCATTGTCCGGGACGAGAGTCTGCGGAACCTGCAGCTGGTGGACTGGGATGGACTGATCCAGGAGATCGGCTTGCCCTGCATCCTCAAGGATGCGCATGGCGGCGGCTGGCGCGACGTCTATGTGTGCCAGACCAGGGAAGAGCTGCTCAAGAACTACGATGACTCCGGCCTGCTCAACATGATCATGCAGGAGTTCATCAAGTTCGAGCAGTTCGTCCGCTGCATGTGCCTCGGTCAGGATGAGATCCTGATCATGCAGTACGACCCCAGGCAGCGCTGCTATATCGTGGACCAGGATTACCTCACGCCCGCCCTGCGCGAGCGGGTGACCCGCGACTGCCGCACGATCGTCAAGGCGCTGGGCTACGACATGAACACGATCGAGTTCGCCATCCGCGACGGGATTCCCTACGCGATCGACTTCATGAACCCCGCGCCCGACATGGACATCTACTCGCTCACGCCGGCGTATTTCGAGTGGGTGGTGACCCACATGGCGGACCTCGTGATCAAGCTGGCCAATGGCGGCCGGCGCCAGGTGGAGCAGGCGGGGTGGGCCCAGCTCTTTGCCCAGAGCCGCCGGTGACCGCCAACCCCATCGCCTGCTACCACGAGCTGCTCGGCAATCGCGAGCTGGCCGAGGCCTCGCATGTGATGCTGGAAGAGGAGCTGCGGCGGCGCACGCTGGTCTTCGGCGACCGGCCCCTGTGCACCGTGCTCCGGCCCCGCTTCGTCACTGCGCCCTGGCTCTCCCGCATGGAGCGGCGTATCGGCCGGCTCATGTCGGCGTTCGGTCTGGCGCACCGCGCCGCCATGGCGGATCCGCAGCTCCGGGCCCAGTTCCGGCTCACCGACTGGGAAGAGCAGCTGATGCTCGCGGACCCCGGTTATTCGAGCCCGAGTCCACATGGACGGCTGGACTGCTTCACGGTGGATGCCACTGATACCCTGGCACTGACGGAGTACAACGCCGAGACGCCGGCGGGGGCGGGGTTCAATGACCTGCTGACCGAGGCGTTCGCGGTCCTGCCGGTGATGCGTGCCTTCCGCCAGCGCTTCCGGGTGCAGCCGCTGCCGGCGCGCCCCGGTGTCGCGACGATCGTGCTGGATGCCTGGCGCGAGTTCTCCGGTCGCTGGGAGCGGCCCCGGATCGCGATCGTGGACTGGAATGACGTGCCGACCTACGTCGAATTCCAGATCTTCAAGGCGTACTTCGAGTCGCTCGGCTGCCCCACCGTCATCGTCGATCCGCGGGAGCTGGAATACCGCGGCGGCCGGCTCCGCGGGCCGGGGGGCGAGATCGACCTGATCTACAAGCGGGTGCTGATCAACGAGCTGGTGGAGCGGGAAGGGCTCGACCACCCGATGGTCCGCGCGGTGCGGGAGCGCGCCGTCTGCATGGTCAATCCGTTCCGCTGCAAGCTGCTGCACAAGAAGGCGAGCCTCGCCGTGCTCTCGGACGAACGCAACGCCACGCTGTTCCCGTCCGGTGAGCGGGAGGCGATCGCCGAATACGTCCCGTGGACCCGGGTGGTGGAGGAGCGAATGACGGAACGGGCCGGGACACGGGTGGATCTGGTGCCCTTTGTCGCCGCCAACCGCGAACGGCTGGTGCTCAAGCCGAACGACGACTACGGCGGGGCTGGTGTGGTGCTCGGGTGGACCGTGGACGATGCCGGGTGGGCCGCGGCGGTGGCGCATGCGCTCACCACACCGCATATCGTGCAGGAGCGCGTCGCGATTCCGAGCGAGGCCTACCCGACGTGGGCCGATGGCTCGATCCACTTCATCGACCGGATGTTCGATACCGCGCCGTTCGTGCTCAACGGCTCGGCGGTGGATGGCTGCCTGACCCGGCTGTCGACCGCGGCGCTGCTGAATGTGACGGCGGGCGGGGGGAGTACGGTGCCATGCTTTGTCGTCGAGGAACGTGGGTGAGACGAAAGCGGTCAGCAGTCAGCGGTCAGCAGATCGACGCTGAACGACCGGGCGGATCGCAGAACCGAGTCGGCTGACCGCTGACCGCTGAACGCTGATCGCATACTGCTGACCGCTGATTGCTTACTGCTGACCGCTGACAGCTGACAGCTGAACGCCGACTGCTCGCAGAGATCCAATCGCACGGAGAGCTCATGAAAGCCCCCAGCCTGACCATCGGCGTCGAGGAAGAGTATCAGATCATCGATCCCGTAACCCGGGAGCTGCGCTCGTACATCACCGAGATCCTCAAGGAGGATTCGCTGATGCTGGGCGAGATCAAGCCGGAGCTGCACCAATCGATGGTGGAGATCGGGACCAAGGTCTGCCATCACCCCAGCGAGGTCCGCGCGGAGCTGGTGCGCCTGCGGCGTCTGGTCATGGAACTGGCGGCCAAGCAGGGCCTCCGTGTCGCGGCGGCGGGCAGCCATCCCTTCTCATCGTGGATGGACCAGGAGATCACCCCGCTCGAGCGCTACATGGGGGTCAAGGAGGACCTGCAGGACCTGGCGCAGGCGCTGCTGATCTTCGGCACCCATGTACATATCGGGATCGAAGACCGGGAGTTCCTGATCGATGCGATGAACGTCTCGCGCTATTTCCTCCCCCACGTGCTCGCGCTCTCGACCAGCTCGCCCTTCTGGATGGGCCGCCAGACCGGCCTCAAGTCGTACCGGAGTATCGTCTTCCGGAGCTTCCCCCGGACCGGCGTGCCCCGCAGCCTCGGCTCGTGGGGCGAGTTCGAGGATGTGGTCAACACGCTGGTCTCCACCAACAGCATCCCCAATGCGTCGAAGATCTGGTGGGATCTCAGGCCGAGCTGGAGCTATCCGACCCTTGAGTTCCGCATCTGCGACGTCTGCACGAGGGTGGATGAAGCGGTGTGCATCGCGGCGATCTTCCAGGCCATCGTCGCGAAGCTGTGGAAGCTGCGGCGGGACAACCTCTCCTTCCGGCAGTACTCGGTGGCGTTCATCGAGGAGAATAAGTGGCGGGCCAGCCGCTACGGGCTCGACGGCAAGCTGATTGACTTCGGCAAGGGCATGGAACAGCCCAGTCGGGTGCTGATTCGCGAGATGCTGGACTGGTTCCTGGGCGACGTGATCGACGAGCTGGGGACCCGCAAGGAGATCGAGTACGCCTACAAGATCCTGGAGGAGGGCACCAGCGCCGACCGGCAGCTGGCCACCTTCAAGCGGACCGGGGACCTGCACCAGGTGGTGGACCAGCTCATCCGGGAGACCGCCGAAGGGGTCCTCTGAGGGAACCGGCGGGGCCGTGGCGTAGTTTGTGCTAAGCTGAGTAAGAGCATTTCATAGATCATTCATCATGGGCCGGGCGGTTCCGGCCGATATTCGGGAATCATGCTGCCACGTCCTGTCATCGGTATCACGACCCAGACGCTGCACGCCATCGACGGGATTCCGGCCGCCTTGCCGGAATCCTGGGTGATGAACCAGCGGTATTTCCTCGCCGCCACCATCGTGGGTGGTGTCCCGTGGATGATCCCGCTGCTGGATGACGACGAAGATACGTTGCGTGAGATCTACGACCGGCTCGATGGCCTCCTCATTCCGGGCGGCGTGGACATGGACCCCGCCACCTTCGGGGAGGAGCGCCACCCCAAGCTCGGGGCCCTCGACCCTGCCCGGGACCGGGTGGAGTTGCAGCTGACTCGCTGGGCCATCGAGGACCGCAAGCCGATTCTCGGGCTGTGCCGCGGCATTCAGGTCATGAATGTCGCCTTTGGTGGCACACTGTACCAGGACATTGCCGCGCAGGTCCCCGATTCCATCAAGCACGACTACTTCCCCACCGCTGGCTTCGACCGGGACCACCTGGCCCACGAAGTCGCCCTGGCCAAGGGGAGCCGTCTCCTGGCCGTGATGGAGAAGCCGAGCATCCTGGTCAACAGCATGCACCATCAGGGCATCAAGCAGCTCGCCTCGGAGCTGGTCCCGGCCGCCGTGGCCCCTGACGGGCTGGTGGAAGCGGTCGAACGGGATGGCGACCACTTCATGGTCGGGGTGCAGTGGCATCCCGAGATGTTCGAGATGACCGATCCGCACACCCGGCATCTCTTCCGCGCCTTTATCGCCGCCGCCCGGAAGTACAATCACCACTGATTTGGCGCCGGCCGGAATCCGCAACGAAACATCCCCCAACCGATCGCGTGCGGCGCCACAATGCCCAGCGCGATCACCCCGAGCGGGCTCAGCCTGTCTCGAGTCGATACTCGTCGGGAGCTGCTCCTCTCCTCCCACGGTCACAGCCAACCGATATTCTGTCTGCTCCAGTCAGGCGAACTGGAGCAGGCGGGGCATGACGGCGTCCTGCAGTCGGGTGGCGTGCGCCTCGCGCCAGCCGGCGCTGATGCCGATCTTCGGCTCTCTGCTGCATCGCGGCTGACGCTCGTCGAGTGCGCCCTGGGTGGGCGAGTCGGCAGCCACCCGTACTGGCGCACCGCCACGGCCGGTATGCTGCTGCCGCCAAATACACTGGTGACCCGGGTGGCGGCGGGGCTGCAACGAGCGGCTGGCCCGGGCGGAGCCGGCTTCGGCGTGGAGGACGCGATGCTCCGCCTTCTCGCCGCGGAGCACCGGCGCGCCGCCGGACTTGAGATCCGGCCACTTCCCGCCGCGCTCGCTAGTCTCCTCGATGCCATCCTCGTCGCACCGGCGCGGGCTGTCCGGCTGGGAGACCTGGCCAGACAGGCTGGCATCAATCGGGTCCAGCTCGGCCGATGGTCGAGCGAATGGCTGGGGCGTCCCCTCTGGTACTTTGTGGCGAGCGCGCGGCTGGATCTCGCCAGGCACTATCTCCTCGATACTGCGGTTCCGCTCGCGGGCATCGCACAGCTGTCCGGCTTCTGCGATCAGAGCCATCTGAACCGCGCCTTCCGGCGTCGTTACGGGGAATCCCCCGGGCGCTTTCGCAGACTGTATCAGGCGTCCAAGACAGCGGCCAGTTCGGCCGCCATCATTCGTCGATGACCACCCGACTCACAATATTGCCCCCGCTGCGCCGGCGCTGGCCCGCGCGACTGCTGTTCGGGGCCGGCTGCTTTGCCCTGTTGCTGAGCCTGGTCCTCCGCCTTCCAGCGATGGAGTTGGGCCGGCTGATCGTCGGCGGCCTGCTCGCCCCCGCGACCCGGGTGATCGGATACGCCGCGCTGCTCGGAGGCGCGCTGCTCCTGGCCGCGCCACGCCTGGGCCGCTGGCCCCATGGCAGCCGCCGGACACTGGTGGACGCGCTCGGCGTGCTTGGGCTGCTCACCGCGCTGCTGAGCGGGTGGCGGTTCGCGACGGGGCCATCGCTGGAGACGGTGCACTATCGGAGCGGGGATATCGAGGTCGAAGCGTCGCTCTACCGGCCGGTGGGAGCCGGGCCCTTTCCTGCAGCGATCATCGTGCAGGGGTCGGCGCCTTTCCGCCGCGGGTTCTACGACCAGTGGGCTGACAGCCTGGCACGGCGCGGCGTGGCGGTCCTGCTGCCGGACAAGCGCGGAGTCGGGGGCAGCGGGGGAGAGTTCGAAACGCGAAACAACGCGGCCCGGACCTACCTTGAGCTGCTCGCATCCGACATTGTGTCCGGCGCGCGGTTCCTCGGCTCCCGCCGCGAGATCGATCCGCATCGGATCGGGCTGGTGGGGATCAGTCAGGGTGGCTGGGTGGGCCCGCTCGCGGCGGCGCAGGACTCGGCCATCGCCTATCTCGTGCTGTTGTCCGGCCCAGCGACATCGACCGGTGAGGAGGGGGTCTGGAGTCGGCTCCGGGGGGATCACGATGGTCCTGCGATACTCAGCTTTGCGGCGGCGAACGACAGCCTGGCCAGGACCATTCCGGAGGGCTTCGACCCCCGCTCGACGCTCGCGGGATTGCCCAGGCCTTCGCTGTGGCTGTTTGGCGAAGCAGACAACAGCGTGCCGACGGCGAAGTCGGTGGCGGCGCTCGATTCCATCAAGGCGACCGGCCGGCCCGTCGAATGGCACGTCTTCCCCGGGGCGGATCATGTCATGACCCGGCACGATGGACCCCTCGGCCTGATCCATACCGATCCGGCATCGTGGGCCGTGTGGCTGGACTGGGTACTCCGACAGGTGAGGATCACCGGGGCCGGGTAGCAGGCGCCACTACCAGCCCCACCCGACCGTGGCCTCGCTGTTTCAGGGCGTGACGAATCCCATCCGTTTCGCCAGCGCCGTCATCCCGGTGTCGCCCGCTCCCGCCGCCTGCCAGATCCCGTAGAACAGGGTCTGCGCCTCGAAGGGCACTGTCTGGCCCAGCTGATCAAGCAGCGTGAGCAGGAGCGCCACCTTCCGCTCCACCCCCGCATCCCGCGCGGTGGCGAGGGCACGGACCTGCCGCACCAGAGCGTGACGGACTACCGGCCGCAGGGCATCCCCCCGGGCGAGCGCCCGCTGTTCCTCCGGATCCAGCAGCCACTCGAGGCAGCGCGCCCGCAGCACGGCGCTGATCGCGTCGCGCTGGCGCTCGGGGAGGTCCGCCAGCGTCAGGGTGACGGGTTCCACACCGAGGGCGAAGCTCGCAAGGATGGAGAGGTCCAATTCCGCTTCGGTCATCACCAGCGCGAGTAACTGGGTCCGCCCGGTGCGGCAATTGGCAAGTCGCAGGTGGGCGTCGGGTCCATCAATCACCCAGCTCCTCGTCTCCGCGGCCCCCGGGGCCAGCCGTCGAGCCGCCGCGAGTCCGGCCCCGATCCGCACCGCGGCGGGCACGAGTGGTCGGGCCAGCTCGAGATAGAGATCCCGGCCGGTCCCGAGCGTCCGGACGTTGCTCCGGGCCGGTGCGAGGCGAGCGGCGAGCCCCGCTTCGAGACGGGCGGCCTCCGGTCCGGCCAGGTCGATCGCCCAGGCAGCGTAGCGCAGCACCTGGAGTGTCTCAATGCCTCCCAGATCGTCGAAGAACCAGGCGCATGACGTCAGTGACCTGAGCGCCCCGCGCTCCAGCTCCAGCAGCTCGGCGGCCCGGATCCGGCCAGCGGCGTCGGCGTCGGTCCGGGCGACTTCCGCGGCATAGTTCCGCACCGCATCAGCACCCACCCCGATCACGGCGCCATAGCCGTCGAGCGCGGCGGCGGGATCCTGCAGGACCGCCGGGCTCTCCCGGTCATAGATCGCGTGGCACTCGGCGGTGAGCCAGCTCAGCGCGTCCCGCAGCGGAACCCGCCAGGCCTGGTTGCTCGGCTGGCCGTGGTTGATCCGGCAGCCGCAGTCGCTCCGCCACCGCTCGATGCCGTGGCTGCAGCTCCACGAGCTGGGCGCTACCAGCGTTACCGGATGGGTCGCGGGCTCGCGGGCGAGGAACGCGGCGAAGTTCTCGATCCGGATGCGGGGCCGGGCGCGCAGTTGATTCAGGGTGCTGGCCAGCGCCATCTCGCCAAAGGCGTGGTGATGTCCCCAGGTCTCGCCGTCGGTCGCGAGCGACACGAGCACCGCGGGCGACGCAGGGTCCACCGCCGGTGCGAGGAGCCGGGCAGTCCACGCTTCGGCATCCCGCACCAGCGGTCCGAACGCGACGTCATGCGCCAGCGCGCCATCGTACACGCACACGGTGATGGTGCGCCCACTGGTCGTGGTGACGACCCCCGGGCGGCCGCCGGGCGGCAGCGGAACGATCTGGTGCGGCGCGAGGATGGTGAAACGGATGCCGGCTTCCGCCAGGACGTCGAGGGTCTCGTCGTCCACCGCCGTCTCCGGCAGCCACATCCCCTCTGGCATCCGCCCGAACCGTCGCCGGAAATCCGCGATGCCCCAGCGCACTTCCGTCAACTTCTCGCGCCGCGTCGACAGCGGCAGGATGGCGTGGTGATACGGCATCGCAATCGCGTTGCCATGGCCCAGCCGGGCGGCGCTCAGCCGGTCGGCCGACAGCACCGCCGCGTACGTC
>JANOFA010000951.1:0-1960 GCA_031413355.1 Gemmatimonadota bacterium
AGTCGTGCACCGCGTCTTCGCCAAAACTCACCAGATCAAGATCGAAGCTGCGGGCATCGCCAATGTAGACCGCAAGATCGATGAGACTGGACGAGAGCCAGGCGCCCGCGACAGCGATGCCGAAGTAGTCGCGATAGTGATAGAAGAGGAGCGCCGTGACCACGGGAATGAGGAGCTGATTGATGCTGCCGCCCGCTACCGCCGTGAACTCGCCAAAGAACGCGAAGAAAAGGTGGCCGAACTCATGCACGCCGAACGTGACACCGCCGAACAGCCCACGGGCGTCCGCATCGCCGAGATGGGCCCGGGCGTCCCACGCGAGATACATGAGCAGCGGAACCCGCCACTGCCACCAGCGGTCGTGGGCCCAGACGGCGGCTTCGGCGCGGAAGCCCTTCATCCTATCCATTCGCCTGCATCTAGCGCCTCCCAGAGGTGAACGATAGGTTGGGGCCTGCAATGGCACTCTTCATCTTTTTGGCCTCGTGCCGCGATTGAACGACCGCGTGGAGACGATCCTGCTTCCCGGTGAGCCGGGCCCGGTCGAGCTGGTGAACGGCGACGGCCGTTCTTCCTGCTTGCTCCTTTGCGAGCATGCGTCGAACCTGCTGCCAAAAGCGCTCGGCACCCTCGGACTGCCGGAGTCCGATTTGCAGCGCCACATTGCCTGGGATATCGGCGCCGAGCAGGTTGCCCGCCAGCTGTCGCGGCTGCTCGATGCGCCACTCGTGCTGCAGCGCTTCTCGCGGCTCGCCTATGATTGCAACCGCCCGCCCGATTCGGCAGACGCCATGCCGGAAATCAGCGAGACCACCCAGATTCCCGGGAACCGGAACCTCTCGCCGGCGGACCGGCTGGCGCGTACCACGGAAATCTACCGGCCGTTTCACGCGGCGGTGGCCGATCTGCTTGACCGCAGAGCCGCGGAGGGCATCGGATCGCTGGTGGTATCGATCCACAGCTTCACGCCCGTCTACAAGGGAAAGCGGCGTGCCGTGGAACTCGGCATCCTGCACGACCGGGACACCAGGCTTTCGGACAGACTCATTCGGAGCTTTCCCGACGTGGATGCGCGCCTCAACGAGCCCTATGGCCCGGAGGATGGCGTGCTGCATACACTCAATCTTCATGCGGCACCCCGCCACCTGCAACATGCGATGATCGAGATCCGCAACGATCTCGTAGCCACCGCACCAGGGCAAACCGAGTGGGCGCAGTTGCTGACGGCGCCGCTCATGCACGCAGCCACGACGTAGCCAAGGGGAACGATGATGGCCACCGGAATGTTGACGCTGGATGAATTGAAGCGGGAGATCGCAGCGGGCACGATCGACACCGTCGTCGCCGCCATGGTGGACCTGCAGGGCCGGCTTATCGGCAAGCGCTTCCACGCGCAATTTTTCGCGGACGGTGCGTACGAGGAAACGCATGGCTGCAACTACCTGCTTGGCGTGGACATCGAGATGGAGCCGGTCCCCGGCTACAAGGCGACCGGTTGGGAAAAGGGCTACGGCGATTTCGTCCTGAAGCCCGACATGGCGACGATGCGGCGCACGCCCTGGCTGCCCGGCACCGCGCTCGTCCTCTGCGATGTGCTCGATCATCACACCCATCAGGATATACCGCACTCGCCGCGCGCCATGCTGAAGAAGCAGCTCAAGCGGCTGGAGGCCATGAAGCTCAAAGCCTACATGGCCTCCGAGCTCGAGTTCTTCCTGTTTGACGACAGCTACGAGATCGCCAACCAGAAGGGCTATCGCAACCTCAAGACCAGTGGCTACTACATCGAGGACTACCACATCCTGCAGACGACCAAGGAAGAGGGCGTCATGCGGGCCATCCGGAACGGACTCCACGGCGCCGGCATCCCGGTGGAGAACTCCAAGGGCGAATGGGGTCCGGGCCAGGAGGAGATCAACGTCCAGTATTCCGATGCGCTGGACATGGCGGACCGGCACGC
>JANOFA010000952.1:0-2293 GCA_031413355.1 Gemmatimonadota bacterium
TCAATGACGAAGTTCAATGTAACTACATCGTTCGCACCGATTGTCGCTCTTACACCGGCAGCAGTTGTGTCATCGAGGATTGTTCGCGCAAACGAACTGAGGTCAGCGACTGCGGCAGTTCCAACGCCAGTGAAGTAGGGCATCTTGTCGGCGGCAGATGTTAGTCCAGCGAGAGCGGCCAACTCCGCATCGTATGCCTGAACATTTGTTCCTATGGCCAGTCCGAGCGTCGCACGTTGAGCCGTTGCGTCTGCATCGTCTACGAGCGCTCTACCTGCTGCTGTAAAGTCAGCATAACCGAAGCGCGCGCCCTCGCGGAGAGCCTGCTCGCACAACACGACACGCTTATGCCCTGGGATTCGCTGCTCGTCTCCCTGGCGCACCACGATCCCCCGGCGGCAGCCGGGCTGATCGAGTCGATTGCAGGCGCCGATTCGATTCCCGCGGCTCTCCGGGCCCGTCTCGTCCTCGCCGATGCCCGCCGGCTGGCCGCATCCGATCCCGCCGCTGCCGCTGTTCGATTGAGCCAGGTGGAGGTGCTCGGCCAGGGAACGCCGATCGTCGCGGAGGCGGGGTACGTTGCCCTCTTGGCTCGGCTGGCGCTGATCGATTCGCTGCCCCAGCTCGCCGCCGCGTTCGAGAACCTGACCGATGTGGACGCGTCCTCCGGCCCCTTCCTGGCGCGCGCCGCCCTGCTCGGCACCATCGCCCGGCGGGCCTTGCTCATCGCGGATTCGTCGCCCGCAGGGAGCCCCGCTGGCGACCTCCGCCTCTTCGTCGCCGCGGAGCTCATGCGGGATTCGCTGCTGGCGCCACGCCTTGCGGCTCGGCAGTTCGGCCGGGTGGCAACCGACTGGCCCGATTCGCCGTTCGCCCCCAAGGCACTGCTCGCCTGGATCGCGCTCGATAGCATCCTGGCAGATTCGCTGCGTGAGACGCTGGCGACGCGGTATGCCGGTAGCCCGTACCTGCTGCAGGCGCAGGGCGGGGAGGCCCCGGCCTTCCGCGAACTGGAGGATTCGCTCCGGCGCTTCGTGCTGACCTTCCGACTTGAAGGGCCGCGTCCCGCCCCGGGGGGACGACCGCGGCCGCCGAGCCGGCCGACGCCATCGCCCCAGCCCACCACTCCCAATTCCCCGGTCGACCAGTAGTGACCGTCAACCTCGCCCGGGAGGTGTTCGGCCAGCGCTTCCAGAACCCGGTGCTGCTTGCGGCCGGCACAGCGGGCTTCGGCCGTGAGGTTGCGGGAGTGATCGATCTGGATCGGTTGGGCGGGCTCGTGACCAAGGCCGTCTCCCGGGAACCGCGGCCGGGCAATCGGGCGCCCCGCGTGGCCGAGTTTCCGGGCGGGATGCTCAACTCCGTGGGGCTCGCCAATCCCGGACTTGCGCATGTGCGGCAACAGGAGCTCCCCTGGCTTGTCGCCCATCTGCGCGCACCACGGATTCTCATCAACGTCGTCGGGTTCGTCGAGCAGGATTTCGCCGAAGTGGTGGCGGGGCTTGATGATTTCTCCGCCATCACTGCCTTCGAGATCAATCTCTCCTGCCCCAACACCCACGCCGGCGGGGTCGAGTTCGGCGCGGATCCTGCGACGGTCGCCCGAGTGCTGGCCGCCTGCGCCGCTCGCACGACAAAACCGCTCATCGCCAAGCTCTCTCCGGTACTGCCCGACATCGCCGGCATGGCCCTGGTGGCGCGGGATGCCGGGGCAGCCGGTGTCACCGTGGTCAACACGCTCCCCGGCTACCTGGCCGACGCGGAGGGCGCGCCCCGACTGGGCAACGGGAACGGTGGCGTGAGCGGGCCGGCGCTGCTGCCCGTCGGCGTGCTCGCGGTGCGGCGGATCATGGAGCGGAGCGGCGGGATGCCGGTGATCGGCGTCGGCGGGATCCGGACCGCGGCTGATGCCCGCCAGTATCTCCAGGCCGGGGCGGCCCTGGTAGCCATCGGGACCGCCGCGCTGGCGGATCCGCGGATTCCCCAACGCATTGTCGCGGCGCTGGAGCGGGACGATGGCTGAGATCATTCTCGCGCTCGACCTGCCGGTGGACGGCGCCCGGCGGCTGCTGGATCAGCTGCCCGAGGTGCGGTGGGTGAAAGTCGGCTCGATCCTCTTCGCCCGCGAAGGACCGGGCCTGATCCGCGAGCTGACCGGACGGGGGCTCAAGGTCTTCCTCGATCTCAAGTGGCACGACATCCCGAACACCGTGGCGGGCGCGGTGGAGGGGGCCCGGGATCTGGGTGTCTCGATGGCGACCGTGCATACCCTTGGCGGTGCGGCGATGATGCA
>JANOFA010000953.1:0-1010 GCA_031413355.1 Gemmatimonadota bacterium
CACCCAGGACCTCGAGGCCATCGTAGCTCGCGTATTCGTGCACGGCGCCCGGCTCCTTCAGGAGTATCGCCATGGCCGCGCCAGCGAGTCGGGGTGCCGCCGTGCCCGGCTCGACTGCAGCCACACCGCTGATGTCCGTTCCATCGAGGGCCACCAGCGCGGTGCGCCCGGAATCAACCGGGGCCAGCCGGCTGACAATCGCCTCCACGGAGGTCAGGTTGAGCCGGGCCGCGAGGGTGCCGAGTGTCTGGCTGGTGCCGGACTGGATGGGTACCGCGACGACCATGACCACCATGTTGAGGACCGAGTCCCATGCCGGAGTTCCGAGAACGGGGTCACCGGCATTGATCTCCTGCTCCCAGCCTATCGGGAGGCGCACGCCGCGAGTCGTGCTGCTGCTGCTGGCGATGACGCGGCCCCCCTGGCCCAGGACCATCAACTCCTCATAGTCCGGCAGCCGTTCTTGAATCGATCCGAGGTAATCGCTCAGGCGGCGGGCGCCGGCTGGCGTCGCGCCGGTGGAGAGGCGCCGCAGGTTGTCGGCTACGAGGGAGGGAAGGGTGAACGTGCGGAGATCGTACACCCGCTGACTCACCCAGAAGTCCAGCTCTCGGGTTGCCTGTGCGCTCGTGGTCTGCAGGTCCTGGGTGACCTTGGCGGTCACCGCACCCTTGTTCTGCAGGAAGGAAAGCCAGGCCAGGCTGAGCGAGGGGATGAGGGTGGCGAGCAGGGCGAAGCCGAACAGCTTGCTCCGGATGGTGTCCATCCGGACCGCCCGGAGCCGCTGCAGGACCAAATCGCAGAGCCTCAAATTTGACCGGCCCCGATCTCTCTGCCGAATCCTCACTGCCTCCAAAACGGCTGCCTCCAAATCGATCCCTTCGCGTCTCGACAACCGCACCGCGGCCCGCTCCTTTTCCGTAATCGGATCCTCAGCATGCGATAAATGAGCCAATTCCGTTTTCAGAGCGGCCGCGAAATCGCTCGCGGAGCGGGCGGAACTGAAAAAC